>CAXMND010000107.1:0-19416 GCA_964194675.1 uncultured Coxiellaceae bacterium
CGGCACCATCCTCCGCGTCGATCCTATCACCGGCGCCGCCCCGGCCGACAACCCATTGTTTGGCGGTGCTGAGCCGGGCGACGATCGCATCATCGCATTCGGGCTCCGCAATCCCTTCCGCATCAGCTTCCTGCCGGGAACGAACCGACTGTACGTGGGCGACGTCGGCTGGGGCGCTTGGGAGGAGATCGACTGCGTCGAGGATCCCACCGACGCTGTCGTCGAGAACTTTGGTTGGCCCTGCTATGAGGGCGGAAGTGGGAGCCAACTCCAGATGTCGGGCTACGCAGGGCTCGATATGTGCTCCGACCTTTACTCCGACGGGGGAAGCACGAGCCCGGGAACCGCCGCGCCCTCCCTGTACGCCTACCACCACTCCGACCAGGTCGTACCAGGGGAAGTCTGCGGCACGGGGGGCTCCAACGTCGGTGGCATCGCGTTCAACCCAGGCACAAACTACCCCAGCTCCTACGATGACGCTCTGTTCTTTCAGGATTCTACGCGCCGCTGCATCTGGGCCATGCTCGCGGATGGGAGCGGAGAACCGGATCCGAGCAACATCGTGAGCTTCTGGTCCGACCCCTCGCATCGACCGGTCGACCTCACGTTCGGTCCGGACGGAAAGCTCTACTTCGCGGATTTCAACGGCGGCGGCATCCACAGGATCGAGTTCTTCGCCGCGAACACGCCGCCCCAAGCTGTCGCCACAGCGCAGCCTACGGCGGGTCCCGCACCTTTGTTGGTGCAGTTCGACGGCTCAGGATCGTCGGACCCGGACGGCGATAACATCTCCTTCGCCTGGGATCTCGACGGCGACGGCCAGTTCGACGATTCGACGGCGGTGAGCCCAACATTCACGTACACCCTCGGAGGCAGCTACCAAGTCGAGCTGCAAGTCACCGACGACGGCAACCCGCCCGAGAGCGATATCGCGCAGGTGACGATCACCGTCGACAACCTGCCGCCCATCGCGACGATTCTCACACCGAATCCGCCTCCGAGCTTTGCGGTCGGAGATCTCATCAGCTTCTCCGGTCAGGCGGTGGATCCGGAGGACGGTCTGCTCCCACCTAGCCAGCTCGACTGGACGCTGTCGCAGTTCCACTGCTCATACATCGATCCGGGCGATTGCCACGCGCACAATGTGCAGTCCTGGAACGGCGTTGCGGGCGGCAGCTTCAATGCACCGGACCACGGTTATCCGTCCTTTCTGCAACTCAGTCTGACGGGCAGCGACTTCGGGATCGATGGCGGACAAGGCGTGCTCTCGGACACTGTAGTCCTGGAGATCCATCCCGCCACCGTGGCCATTAGCGTCGATAGCAGCCCGACCGGGCTCGAATTCTCCCTGGGCGAGATCACCGAGACGACACCTGTGGTCCTGGAGGTTATCCTCAACACACAGACCACGATCTCGACCCTGTCGCCACAGAGCTTGAGCGGGACTGATTACTACTTCGAATCCTGGTCGGACGGCGGCGGTCAGAGCCATCTCATCAACCCGCAGGGGCCTGAGAACCTCCTCATGAGCTTCGTCGCGCCGGTGTGCGGCAACGGCGTGCGCGAGGGACCGGAGGAGTGCGACGGAGGCGATCTGGGTGGCGCCACCTGCAGCGATCAGGGTTGCACGGGCGGCACGCCGTCGTGCACCCCCGCTTGCGTGCTCAACTACGGGACTTGCACCGGATGCCCGGTCTGTGATTTCGACGGCGTATGCGAGCCAGGCGAGGATTGCATAGGCTGCCCCAACGACTGTGCGTCGAGCGCGGGCGCTTCCTGCGGAGACGGCATCTGCAACGCCGGAGATGGTGAGGACTGCGTCATTTGTCCGATCGACTGCAACGGCCTCCAGAGCGGGAAGCGCGCGAATCGCTTCTGCTGCGGTGACGGCGACGGCGTGAACCCCCTGAGCTGCGGCGACGCACTCTGCGGCATGGGCGGATGGATGTGTCTCGACACCCCCGCGCCGCCCGCGTGCTGCGGCGATCTCGTGTGTGAGGGGAGCGAGATCGCCGGCGGATGTGAAGTCGACTGCGGGGCACCACCGTTCTGCGGCGACGGAATGTGCAACGGCACCGAGGCCGCTTGTTCTTGCAGCGCCGATTGCGGCGTGCCGCCTACCGATGAGACACCCGGGCTCGACTGCAACAACGGCGGTGACGACGACTGCGACGGCCTCGTCGACTGCGAAGACCCCGACTGCGGTTGCCTCTGCCTCCCGAAAGGGGACGCCTGCGTGACCGACTCCCAATGCTGCGCGGGCAAGTGCCGCGGACCGACAGGACGGCGCACCTGCAAGTAACCTCGTCCGGGTCGCCCTTCAGGTCCCGGCCCGAAACGCAGTTGTTTGACGCCCCGCCGTGCTTGGGCGGAGACTCGGCGCGTGCCGCGAAAAGTCGTGTCTTTGAGTGCGTGGGCGTCGGCACTGGCCTTCTTCCTGACAGGGCTCTTTCCGTTCTTCAACGCCGACGGGTACGGACATCTGGCCCAAGGCCGACAGATTGCGGAGCTCGGCCGCGTGCCGAAGGTGGACTTGTTCTCGTTCTGGAAGCCTACGCCTCAGCCGTGGACGAACTATGAATGGGGGTACGACCTCGGGACTTGGCTGGTCTATGAGCACCTCGGCGCGGACGGCCTGATTCTATTGAAGTGCGTCGGCCTGGGCGTGCTGGGCTATGCGCTCGTTTGGCTGGCGTACCGTTTGGCCCGGGGAGCGATGTTGGCGGGCCCGCTGTCGCTCGCCGCGCTCCTTTTCGTCCTTCCGATCGCGCGATTCCGTTTCACGGTCAGACCGCAGATCCTCGGGCTCGTTTTCCCCGCGGTCCTGCTCCTTGGCGTGAGCACCCTGTATGGGGAACAAAGCCCCCGTCGAAACAAGGGACTCGTTCTCGTCGGGCTCGCTTTGATGCACGTCGTTTGGGTCAACACCCACGGCTCCCATCTGCTCGGTGTGCTGATCGCGCTGATCTTCCTGTTGTTCTCATGGCGAACCCCGGCCTTCCAATGGATGGCAGCGTTGATCGGACTGCAAATCGTCGCGACCGGATGCACGCCTTTTGGGTTCTCGATCGTCGTAGATTCGGTGTCGCATCTGGCTCGCCCGGAGTTCCGCGACGCGGTCGTCGAATGGGCACCGTGGTCACCCACAGATCCGCTTCGACTACTGGTCGGGCCCATCGTGACCTCCCTTCTGGTGTTGGTAGCCCTTAGACCCGTGGCTCGATCGGGACGCTTCGGACTCGGCTACGGGGTCTTTTGCGTGGCACTGTGCCTCATGGCGTTTCGCTCCACGCGATTCGTGGCTCACCAGGTCTTGTTCACGGCGCCTTTCATCGCGGCAGGCCTGTCGGCGCGGCCGCCCGTGCGTGACATGCGCACGAGCATGGGGGTCGTCGTCGGCCTTGCGATCCTCTGGAACGTCGGTTGGATCTCGCAGATGGTTCCCGCGTTCGGGTTTGGCATAGGCGAAGCACGACGCGACTACCCGTGGGGGTCGGCCGAAGTCATCGAGCGTGACGTCGAAGACCCACGCATTCTCGCCACTATCCAAGACAGTTGGATGATGATGTTTGCGGTGCCCGAGGGCCGTCTTCTCGTCGACGGACGGGTGCCCTTCTATGGCCCCGAGTTTATCGCGCGAGTCACGCACAGCTTCGGGCAGTCACAGGTTTTCGCCGATCAGCTCGTGGAGTTCGACGTAAACACGGTCGTCATCGACCACACCCGAGCCGACCACATCCCCGCAACCAACGTCCTGAGCAGAAGCCCTGCGTGGCACCTCGTGTTCGTCGAAGACGGGCATTCGCTGTTCGTTCGGGATGGCGCGGCCGCTTCCCTCGAGCCGCTACGAATCGTGGGCCCGGGCTACCGAACCGGAGGTCTCCTCGAGCCGGGCCACCCCGACGCCGAGGTGGAAGCTGAAGTCTCGCGGCTGGACGCGCGCTCGCAAAGCGGCCCGATCCACGGGTGGCTCCGTGGGCTTCAGAATCTGCGACCCCTCGCGCGGGACGGTGGCCGCGCCGGGATCCGCAAGAACGCCGACGCAGGCGAGCAAGCGCGCGCTCGGGAGGCGTACGGCTTACTCACCGAAGCCGCGAACGCTTACCCCGGATTTACATCGATCGAAATCTATCGCGCGATGGCGGCGCTTTCGGCGTGCGACATCGATGAGGCCCGCCAAGCTCTGGGTCAGGCACGGTTGGCAAGTGAAACGCGCGGCACTGCACTCGTGGCCCTCGAAGTTGCACTCCGGGCGGGCGAGGAGATCGAACGGGAGGCTGCCGTAGAGCGCCTCGAACGATTGCGCGCGCAGCCACAGACGCAGAGCGATCCCTGGGTCATCGCGATCGCAGAAGCGATCGAGGTCCGATGCCCGTGACTCCCAGCGTCAGTCTTGCGGCGCGAACACAAACGGAAATGTGAAGCGCACGCTCCTGCCGTTTCGGCGGCGCGGGAATCGCAGCGCGCTGACGATCCGCGCCACGCAACGTTCGACCGAAGCATTGCCCGTCGTGTTCTCGACGACGTGGACGCCCCTGACGTAACCGGTGCGGATGACCGCAAAGCGCACAGAGACCTTGCCCTCGAGCTCTGGTTCGTGACGCAACGCCGACTCGTAGCAGCGGTTGATCTTCGGAAGGTCTTTCTTGATCTTCTGGCGGACGACGAAGGCGTCGATGGTGCCCCGGTACGAGCCCGCCCCGGCACGCACAAGGTCGGCGGCGCCCAGCCAAAACAGGCCCGCGATGAACATCACGCAAATTGTCCGCAACAAGGGATAACCCATCTTGGATTGGATACGATCTGTCGCAGCTCCGATGCAAGAAAATAGCCAAATTTCGCACAAAGCCAGGAACCGGCGTGGTTCGGACAGCCATGATACATATGGTCAGGTATGTGCAGGAATCGGCCTCGAAGCTCGTGGTTCCGCCGCGCCAAGCGACGGCTTTGGAACAGAGCCAATTCCGCGATCGCCCGTGGCTTCTTCGGCGGTCTTTCACGGCTTGGACGTCTTCACCCGCGAGCGAACCCGGCGAAGCACGGTGTCGAGGTCATCGAGGACGTCGAGTACCAGCGCACCGGCAACTCACGGCACCGCCTCGATATCTACCGTCCCTTCGATCGGAAAGGTCCGATACCGATCGTGCTGTACGTCCACGGCGGTGGGTTCAACCTTCTGTCCAAAAGCACGCATTGGCTGATGGGTTTGGCGTTCGCCCGCTCGGGGTATCTCGTGTTCAACGTCGACTACCGACTCACACCGCAAGATCCCTTCCCGGCTGCGGTATCTGACGTGTGCGCGGCCCTCGAATGGGTCGCCGAGCATGGCGAGGCATACGGCGGCGACTTGAGTCGCCTGGTCTTCGCCGGAGAGTCCGCGGGCGGAAACCTCGCCACCGCGCTCACAATCTGTTGCTGTTATCGCCGCGCAGAGCCCTTCGCGCAGCGTGCGTTCGCCACTGGATTGGTACCGACGGTGGTCGCCCCGGCCTGCGCGCCCCTGCAGATCACGGATCCCGGCCGCTTGAGCCGACGTCGCAAGCTCCCCCGCTACGTGAACCGACTCCTCGAAGGGATGCGGGACTCGTATCTGCGCGGTCTTCGGGATCCGACCCCCAGCGAGTTGGAGCTCGCGGACCCCTTGCACGTATTCGAGCGCAGGGAGCGCCCTGATCGCCCCCTACCCGGTTTTTTCGTCCCGATTGGCACGCGCGATCCGCTGCTCGACGATACCCGCCGACTCGAACGCGCGCTCAGGACAATGGGTGTCGAGTGCGAGGCCCGGTACTACGAAGGGGAGCTCCACGCGTTTCACGCACTCGTGTGGCGGCGACAGGCGAAGCGCTGTTGGCGAGAGCAACTCGCCTTCATGGACCGCGTCCTTCAGCAACCTCGCGAGCCCTACCACGACTTCGTCGCGAGCGCGTAGGCCTCTACTTGTCGTTGCCGCCGAGCAACACCTTCATCAAGGGTGTGCCGTCGACTTTGGCGTCTTTGACCAAGGCGTCCAGTAGCTGTTTGCCGATTTGCGCAAGGTCTAGGAGCTCTCGGATGCGTTCGCGCTGGAACTTGGCACGTTGCTGGTCTTCCTTAGCCCGTACTTTTTCGTTGACGTACTGGAGCGCGTCTCGCATCGAATCGATGGCATCGAGGACTTCCACCCGCTCCCGTTCGTTGAAGACGCGAGAGATCATCTTCCAGAAGTTGCCCTCGGCCTCGTAGTGATCGCGCCTTTCGCCTTGGAGCCAAACCTTCTTGACGACACCCCATCTCATGAGCTCGTTGAGCGTCATCGACACCGCCCCGCTGCTCAAACGAAGCCGCTCCTGAAGCTCTGGACCGCTGAGGGGCTTGTCGGACAGATAGAGCACCGTCCACAGGCGACCCATGTTGCGCTTGAAGCCCCAGAACTCGATCAACCGCCCGATCGAATCACTGACCAGGACCTCACTTTCCCACAGATCGCCCTCGTCGCTCGCCACGCTAGCGCCCTACCCCGAACGCCAACGCTTGACCAGCCGTCAACCCGCGTCAAAGTTCCGCCGCATGGAACGTCCTACCCTCGAGGCAATGTTCGAAGCCGCCGCCGGGATCGACCGGAACGGCGACCGCTACACCGTCACCGAAGGGTATCGACTTTCGGTGTACGTCGGCGAGCCCGGCCAGGCCATGGAGGTGTCCGAGGTCGTTTCCCTCCAACTGAACGACGTGTTTTGCGAGGCCACCTCATCCGAGCACGACGCGGTGTACTTCCTGGAGTACAGCAGCCTACACGGGATCTCGGTACGCCCCCCGAGCGGCAGCGGAGCGCGACGCGCGGGCTTCGGCTGAGCCACGCAACTCTCGTGGCTGCCCCCGCGATATACCGTAGGATGTAGGAGGGGGTTCGAACCGTGTCCGCGCGCATTCTTGTCTGTGACGACGAAGCCAGCCTTCGCGAGATGCTGCAGATTCTCCTGCGCCGCGAGGGCTACGAGGTCGACGTGGTCGACGGTGTGCACGCAGCTCGCGACCAGCTCGGAAGCGCCGACCCCTACGACGCAGTCATCACCGACCTCGCGATGCCCGACGGGAGCGGGATGGAAGTGCTCGACGCCGTTCGATCGCGCGCGGCCGATACCCAGACTCTGATGATCACGGCGTACGCAACGACCGAGCAAGCGGTCAAGGCGATGCGCAAGGGCGCCTACGACTACGTTCAAAAGCCGTTCAAGAATCACGAGCTCCTCGCGACGCTCGAAAAGGCGCTCGAAAAGCGCGCCATAGTCGCCGAAAACAGGTCTCTTCGCGAGCAGGTGAAAGCCCGCTGGACCGAGGGGCAGCTCATCGGCAAGAGCGCGACGATGCAGAATCTCCGCGACCTCGTGAAGCGCATCGCAAGCGTGACGAGCAGCGTGTTGATCACCGGTGAGAGCGGCACCGGCAAGGAGATGGTGGCCCGAGCGCTCCACTTCCAGAGCCCACGGGCGGACCAGCCGTTCGTGGTCTTGAACTGCGGGGCGGTCCCCGAGAATCTCATCGAAAGCGAACTCTTCGGGCACATGAAAGGCGCGTTCACGGGGGCGATCTCGTCGAATCAAGGCCTCTTCCGCGCTGCGACCGGCGGAACGCTGTTTTTGGACGAGGTGGGCGAGCTTCCCCCTACGCTCCAGGTGAAGTTGCTCCGGGTGCTCCAAGACCGAAAGGTGCGGCCCGTGGGCGGAAGCGCCGAGATCGAAGTCGACGTTCGCGTCTTGGCGGCCACCAATCGGGACGTCGAAGTCGCGGTCGAAACGGGGAGCTTTCGCGAAGACCTGTTCTACCGCCTCAACGTCATCCGTATCGAAGTCCCTCCGCTGAGGGACCGTCCGGAAGACATCCCCGTCCTTGCCGAGTACTTCCTCGGCAAACATGCTGCCCTCCAAGGTCGCCGGATCGAGCTCACACCCGAGGCCGTTCGGTGGCTCGCACAACAGCCTTTCGCGGGCAACGTTCGCGAGCTGGAGAACATCATCGAGCGCGGCGTCACCTTGGCAGCAGGCGACACGGTGACTCGCGAGGATCTGGGTGACAGCCATCCGTCGAAGAAGACGGTGGCTCTATCACAGATCCCCGAAGGCCACTTCGATATGGACGAGTACCTCACACAAGTGGAAAAAGAGCTTCTCTTTCGGGCGCTCGACCAAGCGGGAGGCGTCCGAAAGAAGGCCGCCGAGCTCCTCGGGATGAGCTTCCGCCAGTTTCGATATCGTTTAGCAAAGCACATCTCGCCCGAAGTGGGCGATACCGCGGCCGATTGATATACTATGACGATGGCTTCCTCTTCGTTTCGAAGGCTCTCTGGCTTCACCCTCATCGAGCTGATGATCGGAGTCGTGATCGTCGGCGTCCTTGCGGGCCTCGCGATTCCGTCTTTCAAAGGATACGTCTACCGAAGCCGGGTGAGTGAAGCTACGTCGATGCTCAACGAGATCAAGCAGCGCCAGGAGTCGTATCGTAGCAAATTCGGCCAATACGCGGCGGTAAGCGGCACCGGCGACTGGTCAGGGGCGACTTACACGCCGTCTACCCTCCCGGGCGCCAACCGCATGGGTTGGACGACCTCGGCCAACTGGGAAGCGCTCGGCGTCTCCCCACCCGGGCCGGTCCGATTTCAATATGCGACCCTCGCGGGCGGCCCCACAGATCCGGTGCCGACCGGCAGCAACCTCGCGAACAATGACTTTTGGTATGCGGCGCAGGCCCGAGGCGACCTCGACGGCGACGGGATCACGTTCATCCTGGAGGTCTATTCGCAGTCGCCCAGGATGTACAACAGCGCCTCGAGTTTGGGAGGATACGAATGAAACGCACGCAAGGCTTCACCATCACCGAGCTCATGATCGCCATCGTGATCATCGGAGTGCTCGCGGCCCTCGCCATCCCCGGCTTCACCTCGTACATCTACAAATCTAGGATCACCGAGGCAACGACGTTCCTCGGCGAGATCAAGCAGCGGCAGGAATCCTACCGTGACGAGTTCGGGCGCTACTGCCCCGTCAACGGGAGTGACTGGGGCACCTACAACCCCTCTACCATTCCCGGAATCGACCCCGTGGGCTGGACGTCGACCACGGAGTGGGGCCTGCTTGGCGCGACCCCGGATGGCCCGATCCGTTTCCAATACGCTACCGTGGCCGGTATCCCTGGCACCTCGGTCCCCACGGGCACTAATCTCGACAACAACGACCACTGGTTCGCGGCACGCGCCCAGGGGGATCTCAACGAAGACAGCACCACCTTCTATCTCGAGATCTACTCCCAAGCGACCCACATTTATAACAGTGCTACTGCACAAGGCGGCTGGGAGTGACAATTTGCGTCACCGACGGGTGACGAAAACTGTCGCTTGGCGCCCGATTGCCTCAGTCTGATTCTGCGAATTGTCAATGATTTTTGGGCAGCCGCCACTGTGAGGCAATCGGCATGGGGGTTGCATAGTCCTAGGGGGCACTGAGAATAGGCGGGCACGTTGCCCGGGGGAAAAAAAGGAAACCAATGAAAATTAGCAAGCTACTCTCGAAAAAGGAGGGGTTCACCCTCATCGAGCTGATGATCGTCGTCGCTATCATCGGCATTCTTGCCGCGATCGCGATTCCTGCGTTCGTCAACTACGTCAAGCGTTCGAAGACCTCGGAAGCTGGCTCCAACCTGAAGGCGCTCTTCACGGGTGCTGCGGCGTACTACGAGCAAGAGAACTGGACCGCGGGTGTAGTCACCGCCGGCGGGACCGCCGCCGCATCCACGCACTGCGTCGTGACGGCATCCACAGCCAGTTGGACCCCGGGCGACGAGAAATACGTGGCGAACTGGACGACTGAGGCTGTTGGATTCAACACTCTCAACTTCGCTCCAGCCGATCCGCTCTACTTCGCGTATCATGTTCTGCTTCCGGGTAGTGCCACCGGTTGCGGCAACAGCGCAAACGACACTACCACCTACAACTTCGTGGCCAACGGTGACCTCGACGGCGACGGCACGCAGTCGACCTTTCAGCTTGCCGCTGGGACGAACCCGGACAACGCCCTCTACAGGGCGCCAGGCATCAACCAGATCAGCGCGCTCGAGTAATCGAACGGAGACTGACGACGCAACGGGCCGCGATGTGATATCGCGGCCTTTTGCATTTAAGGATGCCCGTCCCCTTTTCTCGGTATACTTGGGGGGTGAGGGGTGTTGCCCAGGCGGCCACGTTGGCGGTGCTTATCGGAAGCGTGGCCGGCGTATGGGCACTGCGGGGACGTGCTATGGAGCACTACCTCGGGACGCAGACATACGAGGACATCTACTACTTGCCTCCGCCTCAATGGCTGCAGATCATGAGCCTCGGCTACAGGCGCGCCCTTGCGGACTTGGTCTGGCTTCGCGCCTTGGTCTACTTCGGCGACGAGTTCGAAAACCGGGGCGCCGTCAAGCACGTGTTCAACTATGGCGACTCGATGATCGCGCTAGACCCGGACTTCGAGCGCGTGTACCGGTGGGTCGGCGTTGCTGGGGTCTACACTCCCGAAGGTAGCCCTGTAGAATACCTCGAGCGCTCGGTCGCCGTGCTCCGAAAGGGCGCGGAGAGGTTTCCGGACAATGGGAAGCTCGCCTGGGACACCGGGGCGACCATTTCGTACGAGCTGCTTCCTCGGCTGCCGAAAGACCACCCCAACCGCGAGCAACTTCAACTCGAGGCCAGCGAGCACATGATGGCGGCCGCCCGTCTCGGAGAAGGCCCCGATTGGCTCGTCCTCACCAACGCGACATCACTGAACAAGCTCGGCCAGTCGGAGCGTGAACAACGGCATCTCGAGGAGATGTATGCGGTCGTGCGCAGCCCTGACGTCAAAGCCCAGATTGAGCTCCGACTGTCGAGACTTCGGGACGAGGTCTACGCAGAAGCCTTCCGCAATGCGAATGCCGAATTCGAGGAACGCCGACAACAGGAGTTTCCCTACATGCCTTCGCCCCTGTACTTCTTCGTCGCCGAGCCCATCCAAATTGCTCCCGACACGCCGGGCGCGGGCTAGGCGCTAGTGTGGGTGGTCGCCCGAGATTGAGCCTACTCGAGGCCGCCCTCCTGCTGAGCATCGTCGGCACCGTCGCCGCGGTGTTCGTACCGACGTTCATGAGCCGTGTGAGAACCAACAAGATCACCGAAGCCTCCGAGCTCTTGCAAGAACTGAGCGATCGCGCCGCCGCGTACTACGGAACGGCGTGGGATGGTGGGCTCGTTCGTTGCTTGCCACCGGCTGCGGGCCCCACGCCCTCCTTGCCGACCATCGATCCCGAGGTCGTGGACTTTTTCGCCCCGACCGCCCAAGGCCACG
The DNA here is from genome assembly GCA_964194675.1 of uncultured Coxiellaceae bacterium. Classification (GTDB taxonomy): domain Bacteria; phylum Myxococcota_A; class Polyangia; order Polyangiales; family Houyiibacteriaceae; genus SG8-38. The sequence continues at coordinate 11,334 of CAXMND010000107.1, forward strand.
ACAACTGGGAGGCGCTTGGGTTCCAGCCCGACGGCGCGATTCGGTACAGCTATCGCTACATGCCGTCGGAGGCGGGCTGCGATCTGGGGGGTGAGGGCAAGAACGGGCCGGTCACCTTCCGAGCCGAAGGAGACCTCGAAGGCGATGGTGTGCGTTCGCGTTTCGAAAGGCAGGCCGCACCCACCCTCGACGGCACGTTGCAGCCCCTAGGAGGACCAGACGGACTAGAGGTACTACACGTACACCAGCGGGTCGAATAGCCTCGGCTACCTGCCGCGACTCGACGCAATGCGGGCTTCGGCATCCACCAATGCGGTCACGATCTCTCCGGAGGCGCGCCGAAGCGCGGGAGGCGTCTCCTCGCCGAAAAGGTCCGGGTGCAGATCCTTCACGAGCTTTCGGAGGGCGCGCCGCGCGTCTCGACCCCCGGCTCCCTCGGGAAGATCGAGCAGGACGTGGGCCGAGGCCTGTTGTCGAATCTGCTGACGCTTGCGAAGCAGCAAGGGATAGGAACCCCCGCTTCTCGGCGCGGCGGCCCTCAGGAGCTTGAGGCTGCAGAGGAAGCGATAGCCCGTGAGCCCGCATCCCGGGAGCGTCGCCACGTCCTCTGCAGGCACGCCCCGGCCAAGCCAAAATGAGACCGCCTTCTCCTCCGGTCGCAGCGTGAGGCCCTCGAGGAGCTCCTCGCCTGCGCGAGTCAGTCGATAGACCCCTCCCCGGAGCTCCGCGCGCACCGATGATGCGTCCATGGCCTTCACCGCGCGCCGCATGGTCTGAAGAGCAAGCTCGCGCGCCCGGATCGGATCCTCCAATCTACACCACGACGCCCCGTCGCTGTCCCGCGCGAACTGGAGAACGACCTGCTCCCATCCACACATTCGGTACATGCCTTCGAGCACGTGCGCTGGGGCCGTGGCCACCCGTCGATCGACGTTCGCCCCGATGACACGACCAGCATCGAGCAAGAGCAAACCCTCTCGTCCAAGCCCGCGCAACCGCAACGTACCGGAGGCCCCCGTTCGATCGAGGCCTACGAGAACACGACAGATGATCGTGGCGTTCGGTAGCACACGCATGCACCCCGGATAAGCCATCGCCGGAGGCCTGGCTAGTTTTCAGCGGAAAGCAGCGTAACGCGGGTCGCCCGGACGAAGCGCGAGCGCGTTGCGGATCTGTGCGTAGCGTGTGGACACCGAGGTCGGAGCGACCCCATAGCGGCGCGCCACCTCGGCTTGCGTGAAACCGGGGCGCCGTTCGACTACGGCAATGGCGTACTCGAGCGCGGCGGCAAGCACCTCGGGTTTCGTGATACGCAGCTCGCAGCGCTCCTGCATGTCCGCCCAAAGTTGCTTCGCGCGTTCGATCTCGGCGCGTGAGAAACCAGCCTCTCGCATCTTCACCTGAACCGTCTCGACGACGCGGTCGCCTCGCGGGCGACGCACTTTCGTCTTGGCCGCCGGCGCTTCGGTAGCGCCGGCTTCGATCCACTCGATGAGGACCCGATGATCGGGATTGCAGGGCGCCTGCTCTTGGGCAAGCTGCGCGAGGCGTTTCGCTTCTACGAGGTCGCCAAGACGCGCCACGCAGTGCGCCAGGGAACCGATGATCTCGTCGTGTTCGGGCTCGAGCTCGTAGGCCCGTCGCAAATGACGCTCCGCGCCGGCTAGATCACCCAGCGCGACGTCCAACAGGTGTCCCAGATTGTGGTGATACCACGGAGTCAATGGAGCGAGCTGCGAAGCCTGGCGATAGGAGCACACTGCGACGCGGTAGTTGCCAAGGAGCGCGTGGCACAGCCCCGAAAGCGCATGAAGAACGTCGTCGTCGTCGTGGTACGCGAGTACGCGGCGGAGTTGGAGAGCTGCCACCCAAGGGTTGCGCTCGAGATTGAGCTCGGCGAGATGACGATAGGCGAACAACGACGCGTCGCTGCCCTCTTCCGCCTTGGATGCGAGCTTTGTGAGCAGCCCTTCGGCGCGTTTGGACGAGGCTTCGAGCGCCTCGTCGGCCTCGATCCACAACTCTTCGATGGTACGCGCACCGTGATCCATCTTGACTCATATACCTGGTGCCTTTTTTGAAAGCAAGACTCGCAACGCCCGCTCCTTGGCTCGCTCAACCTATGAGGTATGCTTTCAGGGCTTGACCCCTGACACTCGGGGCGATAGCCCAACGATGATGGCTGACGATTTCGAAGAGGAGATACCGCCCAGGCCCGAAGAAGGCGAGCGAGAGCGACGGTGGTCGGAAGGTGTTCTACGGGAAACCTTTCGGAAAGCCGTCGAGAAGGGCATCGAAGCGGGAATCGGCACGCTGCGAAGCGCTGACAGCGTGGTGCGCGGGGTCACCCAAGATGGACGCCTCCCGAAAGAGGTGATCGGTTACGTCTTTGCGCAGATCGATGAAACCAAGAACGCCTTGGTCCGCGGCGTGGCCAGCGAGGTGCGTGACTTCCTCGAGGCCACCGACATAGCGGGCGAGTTCTACCGGGCGCTCACCTCGCTCTCATTCGAGGTGAAAACCGAAATTCGTTTCATTCCGAACGAAGCCGGAGGTGTGCGGCCGCAGGTCAAGGCGCGCGTCGTTCAGAAACGATCCCGCCGCAAGGCCGGTTCCCGCAAGCCCGAGGATACGCCGCCGCCCAAAGATACGGGTGAGACCTGACGGGCATGCCCGCACCCGGCAAAGTCTATTTGGTCGGCGCCGGGCCAGGTGACCCAGAGTTGATCACGGCTCGAGGTCTCCGCCGACTTCGGGAAGCCGACATGGTGCTGTACGATGCCTTAGTGCACCCCGATCAGCTGGCCGCGGCCAATCCTGACGCCGAGCTGATCTTCGTTGGCAAGCGTGCAGGCCGCGTGAGCGAAAGGCAGACCCAAATCAACGCACGCCTGGTCGACGCGGCGCGCAACGGCAAGACCGTCGTTCGCCTCAAGGGAGGCGATCCTTACCTTTTTGGACGCGGGTCGGAGGAGGCGGAGCTCCTCGCACGCGAAGGAATCCCGTTCGAGGTCGTGCCGGGCGTCCCGGCTCCGTTGGCCGCCACCGCATATGCCGGCCTTTCACTCACGCATCGCGAGCTCGCTTCCAGCGTCGGTTACGTAACCGCAACCGAGTCCGTCGAGAAGGACCGAACGGCCCACGATTGGTCAAAGCTCGCGACAGCGACCCAGACCCTCGTGATCTTCATGGGGATGCGCAAACTGGAATCGCTCATGAAGTTGCTCGTTGAGCACGGCCGACCCGCCGATACGCCGGCAGCGGTCGTTCAGTGGGCGTCCCTCCCCAAACAGCGAACGATCGTAGGGACCGTCGCGGATATCCATGAGCGGGCATCGAAGGCGGGCCTGGGACTGCCCGCTATCACGATCGTCGGAGACGTGGTGCGGCTCCGCGAGTCGCTGCGCTGGTTCGACACCAAGGCCCTCTTCGGTAGGCGCATCTTGATCACGCGCGCTGTCGAGCAGGCCGACTCCCTCACACAGCTCCTGCGAGACGAAGGCGCTCAGCCCATCGTCGCGCCGACGATCCGCCTCGAGCCTCCGCTAGATCCCGGGCCGCTCCGCGATGCGGTTACCCACTTGGACTGCTACGACTGGATCCTTTTCACGAGCAGCAACACCGTCGATGCCGTCTTCACGGAAATGAATCGCGCGGGGCTCGATGCAAGAGCGATGGCCAAGGCTAAGGTCTGTGCGATCGGCTCAAAGACGCGCGACGCCCTCGCTCTGTACGGAATACACGCGGACCTCGTTCCCGATGACGCACGCGCCGAAGGGGTTACCGAAGCGTTGCAGGCCGAGCTCACCGAACGTACCCGTATCCTCCTGCCACGAGCGGAGGTCGGCCGAAAGATTCTGCCAGAGTCCCTGCGTGCGGCAGGCGCCGAAGTCGACGTTGTTCCTGCATATCGGACTCTTCCCCCGGAGCCCCGGGACGCCGAGCGGATTCGAAGCCTAGTCGATCCAGATGACGTCGACGCCGTCTTGTTCACCTCGTCGTCGACCGCGCAGAACCTGATCGACGTCCTCGGCCAAGACGCCGGCGAGCGACTCGCAAACCTTGATCTCTTTTCGATCGGACCGATCACGACCCGCGCCGCGGAGGCCCTCGGCCTCGAGGTGGCAGCCACATCGCCTGAACAGACGATCGAGTCGCTGGTCGCCACGCTCCGCGCGTACTATGGCAATGGCGATGAGGGTAGGCGATAGCGTGGAGAGGCTCCTGGCGATCGTGATGCTGATCACACTCGCCACCGGCTGCGGCGACCCGGGCGGCGGCGAGACGATCGAGGTCAGCCTCGCTGACTTGCCTTGCCAGATGCTGAGTCCCGAGGGAACTTGGGAATCGGCGCCCTTCCCTCCCATCACGGACGATCAATGCCTGTGGTTTTCGTTTGATCCCAACACCACGTACATCTTCGAGCACCCGCTTGGACGCATCCCTTTCGACGTCAGTGGGTTCATCGCGTTCGGGTCCGACGGCATCGGCGCGACGAGCGGCAGCGGCAATGCCTTCCTGATCATCGAAGCGGACGAATCGACGGTCACCATACGGAATGGCCAAAATCAGCGCTTCTGGCTCCGATTGGTGCTCGAGTGACCCCCTAGCACTTCTGGCCAGCCAGCCTTAGGTTCGATTCAGGCGCCGAAGGCGCTAAAATAGGGGATGGCCGACAGGTTCGAAAATGACGCCGGGACCGTTACCCAGGTCAAGCCGGAGAAAAAGCTCAAGCGGCCGCGGCTTTACCGGGTCCTTCTGCACAATGATGATTACACCACACGGGAGTTCGTAGTTCTGATTTTGCACCATGTATTTCACCTCGACGAGCAAAGCGCGATTCGTATCATGCTCCACGTCCACAACAACGACGTCGGCGTGGCTGGGGTGTTCACCCGTGAGGTCGCAGAGACCAAGATCAAGAAGGTCGAAACCATGGCGCGCGAACAGGAGTTTCCCCTGCGCCTAACGATGGAGCCCGAGGAGGAAGACGCTTAGACATGGCTGGCCCGGTTATCGCAAGGGAGCTTCAAGAAACCCTACGCAAAGCGTTCGACCGCGCAGGACTGATGCGACACGAGTACGTGACGCTCGAGCACCTCCTCCTGGCGCTCACGGAAGATGCGAAAGCTGCCCAGGCGCTACGCGCATGTGGCGTCGATGTTCGGCGCCTCCGAAAGCGACTCGATAAATTCGTGCAAGAGCGGCTGTCGCGCGTCCCCGAAGATGTGACCGTCGAACCCCGGCAGACCCTCGCGGTCGAAAGGGTCCTCCAGCGTGCGGCCATCCACGCCATCTCGTCGGAAATGGAGACCATCGATGGCGGAAACGTCCTCGTACAGTTGCTCAAGGAAGACGAGTCGTACGCGGCTTTCCTGCTCCAGGAAGAGGGCGTGACCTCCCTCGACCTCAAGCGGTACATCACGCACGGGGTCGGCACCGACATCGTCCCAGGGGAGGCCCCCGACGCGTACACCGACACCGAGTTCGACGATGAAGAGGGGGATCCCGCAGCGGGTCGCGACCCGCTCGAGATGTTCGCGACCGACCTCGTGGCCGAGGCTGCCGAGGGGCGCATCGACCCCCTGATCGGGCGCCAAGCCGAGCTCGACCGCACGGTTCAGGTGCTCTGTCGACGCCGCAAGAACAACCCGATCTACGTCGGCGAGGCGGGGGTGGGTAAGACGGCCATCGCCGAAGGGCTGGCAAGGCGGGTCCACGAAGGCGAAGTGCCCGAGGTCCTTGCGGACGCGCAGATCTTCTCTCTCGATATGGGAGCCTTGCTCGCCGGGACCAAGTTCCGGGGGCAATTCGAGGAGCGCCTCAAGGCCGTCATGAAGCGCCTTCAGGAGCTCGACAATGCCATCCTCTTCATCGACGAGATCCACACCATCGTGGGCGCCGGAGCCACGACGGGGAGCTCGATTGACGCCTCGAACATCCTCAAGCCAGCGCTAGCCTCGGGGAAGCTTCGCTGCCTCGGAGCGACGACATACACCGACTTCAAGCACCTCGACCGCGACCGAGCGCTCTCGCGACGCTTCCAGAAAATCGAAGTTGCCGAGCCGAGCCTCGAGGACACGATCGAGATCCTCAAGGGCCTTCGGCAGTACTACGAAGAGCACCATGACGTGAAATACGACGACGAGGCTCTCGAGGCCGCAGCGACCTTGGCCCACAAGCACATCGTCGAACGCCACCTGCCCGACAAGGCCATCGACGTCATCGACGAGGCAGGCTCGCTCGAAAGAATGCGGCCGAGCGATGAGCGCACGCACCGGATCACCACCGCTGAGATCGAAACCGTCGTCAGCAAGATAGCACGCGTGCCGGTCGAGTCGGTGAGCGCCAAAGAGCGAGACCAGCTCAAAGAGCTTGGCCCAGAGCTCCGCAAAGTGATCTTCGGCCAGGACGAGGCGATCGAAAAAGTGGTCGGCGCAATTACGCTGGCACGCGCCGGGCTCCGGGCCGACCAGAAACCGATCGGTTCCTTCCTGTTCGCGGGCCCGACCGGCGTCGGCAAGACCGAGCTCGCGCGACAGCTCGCACGGGTCATGGGCGTCGAGCTCCTTCGCTTTGACATGAGCGAGTACAGCGAACGACACTCAATCTCGCGCTTGATCGGCGCACCTCCAGGGTATGTCGGGTTCGATCAGGGCGGCCTCTTGACCGACTCCGTCCGCAAGCACCCCCACGCGGTCGTGATTCTCGACGAGATCGAGAAGGCGCACGACGAGCTCTTCAACATCCTCTTGCAGGTGATGGACCACGCGAAGCTCACCGACAACACCGGGCGAGAGGCGGATTTCCGAAACATCGTTCTGGTGATGACCACGAATGCCGGCGCCTTCGAAGCGACCGAAAAGGTCGTCGGGTTCGCGTCGGGGGACGACCCGAAGGACTTCGCCACAGGTCGCACCAAGCAAGCGATCGAGCGCATCTTCACCCCGGAGTTCCGCAACCGCCTCGATGCGGTCGTCTACTTCCGCGGGCTTCACCGTGACGTCATTCGCAAGGTGGTCGACAAAGAGGTCGACCTGCTGCGCGACCTGCTCGCTGAAAAGCAGGTGCACATCGAGCTCAGTGACGCTGCCAGAGATTGGCTCGCCGATCGAGGATACGACCCGCAGATGGGAGCGCGACCGATGGCTCGCTTGGTCGAGCAGAAGCTCAAGAAACCACTCTCCCAGGCCATGGTGTTTGGCAGCCTGAGCGATGGAGGCAAGGCCTCGGTCGACGTCCAAGACGACGACCTCGCGATCACCTACGGCGATAGTGTGAGGGACTAACCACGCGGCCATGGCGGTGGGGCCGGACACTCGGGTACGCTAGCCTACGGCGATCCCGCATGCCTGTGTACCTCCTCAATAAAGAATTGGAGTTCCCTCGGCCCGAAGACGCAAACGAAGAAGGCATCGTCGCGGTAGGGGGCGACGTTTCCCCAGAGCGTCTACTCGTCGCGTATCGAAACGGGATCTTTCCTTGGCCCGTCAAGGGCTACCCGCTGCTGTGGTTCTCGCCGGACCCGCGTTTCGCTTTGGTCCCGGCCAAGACACACGTCTCGCGTTCTTTGCGCAAGGTGATTCGTCGAGGGCAACTGCGCGTGACGGCCGACACCGCATTCGAAGAGGTGATCGCGGCATGTGCGGAAGTCGAGCGACCCTATCAGCACGGCACTTGGATCACGAGCGAGCTCCGAGAAGGCTACATGGGCCTTCACGAGCTCGGATACGCACACAGCATCGAGACCTGGCGAGGCAGAGAGCTCGTCGGCGGCCTCTACGGCGTGGCGATCGGCCGTACGTTCGCGGGCGAGTCGATGTTCGCGTCCGAGCCCGATGCCTCGAAGGTCGCGTTGACCACGCTCCTTGGCCACCTTGCGATGTGGGGGTTCACGACGGTCGACTGTCAGGTGCACACCGAGCATCTCGCACGGTTCGGCGCAACGATGTGGCCGCGAGTGCGATTCCTCTCGCGATGGCGGCAAGCGACGAGCGAGCCCAGCGTCCTCGGCCCGTGGCAGCTCACCCTGACCCCCGAAGAAGCCCTTGCACAGCTACAACCAGAAATGTGACCCTGTGCG
>CAXMND010000108.1:0-4850 GCA_964194675.1 uncultured Coxiellaceae bacterium
CCGCGGTCGCGCCAGCCTCCTTGGCCTGCGCCGTCCCCCGAATCGCTTCTTTCGTGTTGTTGCTCCCAGTCCCCGCGAGTACACCGGCCCGCCCTTCGACAGCGTGGACCACGACATCGATGACCGCGTCATGCTCCTGCCAAGATAGTGTTGGGGACTCGCCCGTGGTTCCGCATGGAACGACACCATCGACGCCCTCACCGAGCTGAAACTCGATGAGCCGCCGGAGGGCGTCGTTGTCAACCTGGCGGTCCGCCGAAAACGGAGTCACCAGGGCGGTCCAGACACCATGCGGTCGAAATGTCCTACTCATGCCCGGGGACCTTAGCGTTTTTCGCCACAAAGGAAAGCGGCTTTGTACTTGACCCAAAACACAAAAAAGCCCACCAACGGCGGACATGGCAGCGGTGGCCGCAGCTCTGATCCTCGGCGCGTTCGTGCTTGCGTACCGCTTCTATGCGCTATTTATCGGCGAACGGATTTACGGCGACCGCGAGGACTTCGTCACGCCGGCGCACGAGCTCGACGACGGCCTCGACTACGTCCCGACACAACGCGCAGTTTTGTTCGGTCACCACTTCACGTCGATCGCGGGTGCGGCGCCGATCATCGGTCCGTGCGTCGCGGCGTATTGGGGTTGGGGGCCAGCGCTCGCCTGGGTAGTCCTCGGCACGATCTTCATGGGCGCGACTCACGACTTCGGTGCGTTGGTAGCGAGCGTGCGCGAAAAGGGGCGATCGATCGCCGACATCACGGCCGGCACCGTCAGCCCGCGCGTCCGCATCTTGTTCATGTGCTTCGTGTTGGTGTTGGTCTGGCTCGTGCTGGCGGTTTTCGCGATGGCGATCGCAGGCTTGTTCGTCAGTCAACCCACCAGCGTCATCCCGATCAACGTTCAGATCATCGTGGCGGTCGTCATCGGATGGTTGGTTTACAAGCGGCGGGTGAAGCTGCTCGTTCCGTCACTCATCGCCCTCGCCATACTCTATTTTTTCGTCTGGGTGGGGACCAAAGTGCCAGTCGATTTCGTGGCGATGGGCTACGACCAGCACACCGTCACGACGGCTTGGATCTTCTTTCTACTCGTGTACTCGGCGATCGCGAGCCTGCTCCCGGTGTGGCTTCTTCTTCAACCGCGAGACTACATCAATAGCCACCAGCTATTGGTCGGCCTCGGGCTTCTGTTCTTGGGTGTCTTGATCGCGCATCCCCACTTCGATGCGCCGGTCTTTCGAACGGGGGAGGAGGGGGCACCGCCGATTTTTCCGATTCTGTTCGTGACGATCGCGTGTGGTGCGATCAGCGGCTTCCACGGGCTGGTCGCTTCGGGGACGACGTCCAAGCAGGTCAATCGTTTGTCGGACACCCGAATGATCGGATACGGCGGAATGCTCGGGGAGGGCTCGTTGGCACTGGCCTCCACGCTTGCCGCGGTCGCCGGCATCGGCTTGGTCGAAGCCTGTGCGTTGCCGGGCCAAGGCGCCGTCGAAAACTTGAGCTGGGCCGTTTACTACGACAGCTGGGAGCATGCCGGTGGCAACAAGGCGGCCGCGTTCGTGCTCGGAGGAGGCGCGTTCCTCGAGGCGGTTGGTTTGTCTGCGGAGCTGTCGCGGACGTTGATGGCGGTGCTGGTCATCGCGTTTGCGGCCACTTCCCTAGACACTGCAGTGCGTATCCAGCGCTTCATCCTCGCCGAGCTCGGTACCGCGATGCGCATCAAGCCGCTCACCAACCCATACATCGCGACCTTGGGCGCGATCCTTCCGGCCATGTATCTCGCGCTTGCGGAAACACCCGATCCCACGACAGGCCAGGCGAAGGAGGTCGGCTGGGTGCTCTGGCCGATTTTTGGGGCCAGCAACCAGCTTCTTGCCGGCCTCACCTTGATGACGCTATCTCTCTATTTCTACGCGAGGAAGAGAAACGTCTGGCCATTGGTGATCCCCATGGTGTTGGTGATGTTGGTCGCAGGCCTTGCATTGCTCACCAATCTCCAAGAATTCATCGCCCAGGGGAACGCACCGCTGACGGCGCTTGCGTCGTTGATGTTGGTGCTGCTGGTGTGGATGGTAGTCGAAGGGGTGATTGCAGCCCGAAAGAGCGTAGCCGAACGGAGGTTGCGTCGGCGGTAGTCCTTACCTGCGTGGGTCGGTGCCGGTGATAATCGAGTTAATGCCTTGCTGGTGAAACCCCTTGTGGGCTTGCCGTCGCTCGATGATCTCGATGTGGGAGCCGAGCGCGCCTTGGCGCGCGAAGGTTTCGGCTTGGGCTGTCGTGATCAGTCCGGCACGGCGAAGCGCATCGAGGCGTTCGGGAGCGACGGGCCGAAGCGAGGCGACAGTGAAGGCTTGCCGGAGCTCGGGTAAGTCTGTAAAGGAGGGCATGACTTCGATGGCTCGTTCGTAGAGTTGCGCCGGTAGGGCGTCGAAGTCGAAATAGCAGGCCAGGTGGTGCAGGCCGGCGCCGAACATGGCCTCGCCGTGCAGTCCGCACCAAAGGCCGACGGTTCCGAGGGTGTCTTGGGGTGCGAGTGAGCTGCGCGCAAAGTCGTTTGTGAGCTCGCTTGGCGAGAGGTCTACATCGGCGAAGGCCACGAAAGGCAGCTCTGGGTGCTCCAGCACTTGCGCACCCCAGCCGGCCTCGGCTCCCGCGTGGAAGGCCTCCCGCGGCACCAAGCCAAGGAGCTCGAGAACGGCGATCGTTTCGGCGAACCCAACGCGGCTACACCGGTACGTGTGGTGGTCGTGGTTCGCCCAGCCGAGGCCCCAGGCGTCTTGTCTGTGCGCCTGAACCTGCGCTGCGGGGGTTTGGGCGACCCAGTGCTCTCGTTCAGCGCGAAAGAAAAGCGCGGCGGCCCAGTTCGGGCCGAGGTCGTCGATGGCTTGGCGGATGTTTTCGCGAAGGTCGCGGAACAGGTTTCCAAGCATGGTGGAGGCAGGCCCTTCGTTTCGGAGCCGCGACCGGAAAGCCTGCAAGTGTCGCGCGGCGTCCTCGCGCTCAGTCACGCTGCGATCGTCGAGGTCCCACGGCGTGGCGCCCCAACGCTCGGCGACCCAGACGTCGACCGAGGGACTGTTGGCAATCTGGCACCGACGCGACGGCGAGCCCTCGGCGCCTTCGATGGGCGCGTCGCGATCAGCGTTCGGGTAGCTCGCAACGAAGGCTTCCACAGACTCTACCGCAATCGCGCAGCGTGCTTGGGCGTCGTGACGAAGATAGATCGGGGGGACGAAAGCGTTGGAGTGCTGAGCGCGTGCCTCGTTCGCGTTGGCCGCATCATTGATTGTGAATCCGACGTCGGCGAGCCGCTGCGCGTAGCGGCCCGCGGGAAGCGCCAGATGGTCGATCCGTCGTACCAGGGCCTCGCCGGTCTGCACGCGAAGCGCCTCCGAGAACTGCGCCAACCAGGGTGATCCGTGCAGCAGATCGCCGAACGCCTCGTCGATGACGGACTGCACCTTCGGCCACGGTTTGTACGGGGTGCCATCCCAGGACTGGGTTTCGGTGCTCACCTCTTCTAAGATGAAGGATAGAAGAGCCATCTCAAAAGGGGTAGTGGATGCATCGAGTCCTCGTCTTGGGTGCCGGTCGAATTGGGCGGACGATTTCTGCGTTTCTGGCCACCGCTGGAGACTACGAAGTAACCGTTGCGGACATCGACGAAGAGCAACTGAGTAGCCTCGCGAAGCACGACTGTCTGCAAACCGTCGTTCTCGACGTCTCGCAGACCGAGACGCTTCTTGCGCTCATGCACCAGCATCTGGCGGTCATCTCCGCCGTCAACCCAAGCCGCCAGCCCGGCATCGCGAGCGCGGCGTTGGGGGCCGGCGTGAGTTACTTCGATTTGACGGAAGACGTGGCCAACACAAAGCGGGTGGCGAGCGTCGCCGAGCGTGCTGCGCAAGGACAGATCTTCATGCCCCAGTGCGGGCTGGCGCCCGGGTTCGTTTCCGTTGCAGCCGCTTCCCTCACCCATGAATACGATGCGCTCGAGAGCATCGAGATGCGCGTTGGCGCGCTCCCGCAACACCCCTCCAACGCGCTCCGCTACAACCTGACCTGGTCCCCCGAGGGCCTCATCAACGAGTACTGCGAACCCTGCGAGGCGATCGTCGACGGAGAGTACCGCTTGATCGAGCCGCTCGAGGGTGTGGAGGAGCTCGTCATCGACGGCGATGCCTACGAGGCTTTCAACACATCGGGTGGACTCGGCACGCTCTGCGATAGCCTGAAGGGGCGCGTGCGCGATTTGACCTACAAGACCATCCGATACCCCGGCCACCGTGATCTGATGGACTTCTTGCTGCGGGACCTGCGCCTGTGCGAGCGGCGAGAGCTGGTCATCGACATTCTAGAGCGCGCCGTTCCGGGCACTCAGCAGGATGTCGTCGTGGTGTTCTGCGCCGCAAGCGGAATGATCAACGGCGAGTACCGACGCACGACCGACGTTCGCAAGCTGTACCCGATCGAAGTCGCCGGTGAGGTCCGCGCAGCGATCCAAAGGACCACCTCGGCAGGCGTCTGCGCGATGGTGGACTTGTACTTTGCAGGAAAGCTCCCGTCGCGTGGCCTCGTTCGGCAGGAGCAAGTGCCGCTCGAGGTTTTCTTGGACAATCGTTTCGGACAACACTTCGTTCCGCCCACAGTCGGCGGTCGGCCGGTGGTCGAAAAGAGAGGCGTATGACTGAGTTTGACGACGCCCTAGGCCGCATCGGCGTGGACGCGACCCACGGAGTCTGGGTTGGCGCAGATGGTGCTCAGGGCTCTGGGGCGGTTTGCGAAGCGCGTTCGCCGATCGATGGGTCTTCGCTTGGTCAGATCGGATGGGCCACCACTTCCGACGTCGCCCG
>CAXMND010000109.1:0-25655 GCA_964194675.1 uncultured Coxiellaceae bacterium
CCCAGCGAGGGTGATCTCACCCTCGAGATCGGGAATCCGGGTAGCAGCGCGACCAACATCACCTGGGAGATTCCCGGGGGAAGCGGCGGTGCAACGCTCACATGCACCATCGCGTCGCGGGCGAAGCCGCAGAACCAGAACTGCGAGTACAACCCGAGCGCGTGCGGAACACCCAACGACCCGAAGGAGTTCTTCATCAACAAGGGCGCGCAGGTCGCGTTCAGCAACGGCGGCCCCGCGCCGAAGCCGGGCGAGCCCGCGGTCGACCTGCAGACGGATCCGCTCGTGCTCACGTGTCCGGCCCCGGCGCCGTAGTCAAGCGCCAGACAAACGGAAGGCTCAGAACCCACTGTCGAATGAGCGGCTCGGTGCCTACCTTCCCAGGGTTCGATTCGGGGCAAGAATGGCGGCAGCTAGGGCGATCAGGCAAGAACAACGAGGAACAGAAGGGGACCAGGCAGATCCACTCCCCGTCGGGCACCCGCTCCAGCATGAGAGTCAGATGGGGGTGGACAAAGGGTGCGATGTTGAATCTCGTCCCCAGGGGACCAGATTGCTGCGAGCTAATCCTGAAAAAGGCGAACGTAGAGCGGTGGCACGAGCGCGCGGCCGCCGCTGCGTGAATGGAGTCGCGGGTCTACCTAGAACTGGCCGCACGGCCTCATCGACTTTGATACCGCCTCGTCAGGTTGAATGGCGCGTGACTTGATGCGCGTCCAACGAAGAAGGCCCCGTCGAAACGGGGCCTCGTTCGTCAAATGGAGCGGGAAATGAGATTCGAACTCACGACTTCAACCTTGGCAATATTCTCCTAGCCCAGAACACCATTCGGGAAATCCAGCAACATCAACCACATAGTGTCCCGTGGCGTTGCATGCCGTCCCGTGGTGTCCCCCGCACAGTGGAAGGTTGAGTGGACTGCGAACCTGAGCAGGGGTGCCCTCGTCTTCTTTGACGGGACTTCCCAATCTCCCGACGATTGCACTGTGTCTGGCCCGAAGAACACAGGTTGGATCTGTTCCTTGTTGTCCGAGCCCACTCGCTCAGAGCAAGACGAGACGTCTTCCATGACCTTGAGCCCGATCGCCGAGCCGATCATCTCAGGGTGCGGCAGCTTCGTGGTCTTGACGTCGATCAGCCAGACGGCCTGGCGCCCCTCATCGGTGAGCAAGCCGAAGTGCGGCGCTTTGCCGAGAATGTTGCAGAGCATATCGATGCCCATCGAGTTTCGGTTGGTGCGAGCACCAAGGACCGAGTTCACATAGTTGATCGCCGAGGACTCCGACCATGCGAGACAGTCGCCACGGCTCGGCGTGTTGCCCATCTCGGGCAGGTAGCAGGCGCAGCTCCAGTCCTTCTTGCTTCGCATGCCGAGCTTCATGTTGAGATCTTCCAGCTCGTCCATGCGGTTGTAGATCTTGTCGACCGCGGCCTGCTCTTCCTTGGTCACCGGAAGGTGCACCGGGTCCATGGGCTTCGGGTCCGCGGTGAATGGCGCGTAAGTCTTCAGCCCGGCATCGGCGAGTTGCTTGTAGATCTTCAGCAGAGGCTCGACACCATTGCTCCCCCAGCTCACCGCATGGTGCGGGGCGCCTCCGAGGTCGACGAGCTTGTCCGCGCCGAAGAGCTCGCCGTAGGACACCACCGTCTTCATGGCTTTCTGAAGGACGTCGCCCTTCTTGCCGTCGCAAATCTCCTGCTCCGCCGCTGTGAGCTCGATCTTCGGGTGATCGTGGGAGGCCTTCACGCCGCTCCGCGAATGACCGGTGTGAGTCGTGGGCGTGAAGTTCGGGTCGGTCCCGATCTGTCCGTTTAGTTGGTGAGTGGCCATGCCAGTGGTCCTCCTTCTTGGACTCAGAGGCGCAATCATAGGACGGGCCGCCGAATTTGAAAGGGCCGTTTCACGCCAACTCTCCGGCCTGGCCAATCGGCGCCACGACCCCTAAAGTCGGCCTTCCAGGGAGCAAAAGCGTTGGTCTTAGAGAAGGCCCAAAAGGAGTCAGCCATGATCACGCATCAGCCCGTCAACGACCACGACGACCTGCGCAATGTTGCCGACAACATTCTGCGAGAGGTTGGCCTGAGCATCGGAGACAGCGGCGGAAAGGTGACGTTTGCCGGCGCGGAACCCGTTCGCAAGACGACCATGAAGGCAGGCGCCGCGCCCGCCATCATTTTGGCCGCCAACGCGGTCGCTGAAGCGGCGATTTGGAACGAGCGAACCGGCGAGGGGCAGGACATCCACATCGACCTCCGAAAGGCTTGGATCGAACAGAGCCCCTGGCAGCTCGATGCCGCCCCGTACACGATCATCAACGGCGCCTCCAAGATGTTTAACTTCGGCGTGTACGTCGTCTTGAACCCGCAGTGTCCGACCCGCGACGGGCGTTTCATGATCATGTGCCCGCTGTACCCGTCGCAGGAAAGAAAGATCCTCAGGCTGTTGAACTGCGGGCCCGATGAGTCGCAGCTCCGCGCGGCGATCATCAAGCGTGACGCGTTGGAAATGGAGGCGGCCGCAGAGGCGCTGCAGGTGCCGTTCCAGATGATCCGCACTCGGGAGGAGTGGGAGGCCACGGAGCAGGGGCAGATCAACGCCCAGACCCCGTTGATCTCGATCGAGAAGATCGGAGAAAGCGACCCGATTCCACTGCCGCAAGGAGAGCGACCGCTCTCGGGTCTTCGTGTGCTGTCGATGGTGCACGCCGTCGCGGGCCCCTGCTGTCCGAGGACGCTGGCAGGCCAGGGGGCAGACTGCCTGAACATCAACATGCCCGATTGGATCGAGTACGGGAACTTCTTCTACCAGGCGGACGTTGGGCTCCGGCAGGCTTATCTCGACGCGCGCAAGGCCGAGAACCGCAAGCAAGTATACGCCCTCATCAAGGACGCCGATGTCTTCGTCGACAACCTTCGCCCTGGGGTCGCGGATACTGAAGGGTACTCCGCGCAGGCTCTTGCGGAGCGAAGGCCAGGCATCATCGCCGTCAGCGTCAAGCTGAACGCGCACAGGGGACCCTGGTCGCATTGGCCTGGGTTCGACATCAACGCGCACGGGATCACGGGCCTCGCCACCGCCGAAGGGACTCCCGATCAACCACTGCCTCCGCAGCAGGTACAAGTGATCTGCGACATCATGACGGGCTATCTCGGGGCGATCGGAGTCAAGGCCGCACTGTTGCGCCGCGCCAAAGAAGGCGGCAGCTATCGCGTCGACGTCTCCCTAGCCCAGTGCTGCAGCTTCATCATGAGCCTTGGCCTGAACGACAAAGAGACGATCGAAAACCTGGAAAGCCTCGGCGAGGAACACCAGATCATGAAGCCCAACCTCATCACCGGCATGACCGCGTACGGAGAGTTCACGAAGCCCGGGTCACAGGTCGAGGGAATGAAGACCCCGCAATACTGGGAGGACCCACTGCTCCACGTGCCTGGCTCGTCCAAGTTGGAGTGGCTGCCGCGGTAATCGACTTGTCTTGCCGTTCGGCTTCGGACACCGGAGCATCGACGTAGGCTGGGAGCTCGTCAGCCGCGAGCCGGCGATTGGAGACCTGAGCCTCAACCGATCAGTCCACCCAATGCAGCACGTCGCGGATCACCGACCACCGCTGCGATTGCGCCTCGGGAGAGCGGCCCAGGATCCAGTTGTGCCTCCTCAGAACCTCGTCCAGCGCGCAATCGTTGACGTTTCCGCGCTCGGGGTCAAGCTCGCCGACGCGTCCATCCTTCACTTGTTGTGCGCCCTGCTCGCGACCACCAGCGACCGGCAACACAAGCGCGAATGCCATTGCGTTCATGGCCCAAGCCGAAATTGTCAGTGACCAAATAGTGACCAGAGCGCAGGGCAAGCAGGAGTATTCCAGGGTACTGCAGGGTACGGGAGTAAGAGATCGGGTTCCGTGCGTTTGATAGCGATACGCGGGAAAACCGAGTGTCCGCGTAGGGTTAGCGTATCGCTGCGCTCAGGGTTCGATTCCCACCGCCTCCACCTCTGCCTTCTTCTTCGAAGAAGGCCATTCCATCACGGTGTCCATCAGTTCGAACGTGCTCGTCCAGCTCGCTGGACTCTCGTACGACCGCTAACGATTGGCACCGCGTCCACCGAAGAGCGCCTGAAAAACACACCTGGCGGAGCTTCGTCGCGGGAATGGGCTGACCTAGATACGATCGAGAGCGCGCCAAGCAACGACGCAACCGCAAGACGCGCAATGGCGATCGCGCTATGCAGTTTCGTAAAAAACTCCCGGGTCGCGATCCTTAAGGCTCATTGCCGTTGGCGCGCGCATTCCAGGTGCATGAGGGCTCGAAACCACGACTCCGTCGTGTTAGATAAGCTGGGATCTTTGGGTGCCAGGTGGAGGAGCTCAGAACATGAATATAGGCAGACTGTTCTTGATCGCGGGGCTCGTGGGCGCGGTAGCGCTGATCGGTTGCACCGATGACGACGGCGGTGGCGGCAGTGGAGGCACGGCGGGCACGGGTGGCACCGGTGGCACGGCAGGCGGCGGTGGTACGGGCGGCATGCCTGCAGAAGGCTGCGCCGATTCTGATGTCCTTTGCGCCGACTGCGAGATGAACACGCCCGAGTGGCAGCGATGTCTGGGGGCCGTCGTTGTCTGCAATTTTCTTGAGCCGAGCGAGTGCCAAGCGTGTATCGAGTCCTCGGAACCGGCCCGCGACTGCGATGGGGCCGGCGGTACCGGAGGAACCGGTGGGACAGCTGGCACCGGCGGCACCGCTGGCGGTGGCGGCATGGGCGGCACGCCTGCGGAAGACTGCGCCGACGCCGATGTCGAGTGCGCCGACTGCGAGGTGGACACGTCCGAGTGGGAGATTTGCCTGGGGGGCGTTTTTCTCTGCAACGAGCTTGTTGAGCCGATGGAGTGCCCAGCCTGTATCGACTTGTTGCAACCGGGCAGCGACTGCGACGGGGCCGGCGGTACCGGAGGAAGCGGTGGCGCAGCCGGAACCGGTGGCGGTGGAGGCTTCCCGCTTCCGGGGGTGGTGTGCGCGCTTTGCGTCAACGAGCTGAACGAGCCGGAATGCGAGGCCAGGTGGAACGAGTGCGTCGCCAACCCGCCGTCCGGGAACGCACTCGAGAAGTGCGTTGCATTCGCACTCGCTGCGTGCATCGAGATAGAGCCATTCTAGGTGCACGCGACCCGTTCGGTGAAGCCGCGGAGCGCGCCTCTTGAGACGTCTCTTCAGCCGTGCATCCTGAAGCAGCTCGGATGCTGCGACGCTCTTTCGGTCCGCGTGAGGAACGATCATCGAGAGCGCCGCGGCTGATAGGGCACTCTCTGCGTCAGGGGTTTGGCTCGTGTGTCAATTGGTCAGTGAATGTTGATACAAACTCAGGCCGAGTGGGCGAGTCGACCGCTGTTGACGCAACCTGGACCAACTTCGGTGGCCGTACCTGCGACATGGAAAGACGACTCTACTGTTTTTCCGGCCCGGAGCTCTAGTCGAGCTCGACTCAGCGCTAGCGCGCAGCAGCGAAAGCTAGAACACCGCGCCGTCGATTCGGCGGAGTCGCATTGATCACGATCACGACCTCCGAGGCTCCGTCAGAGCGCGGAACACCGCGAACATCCTTCGCCACGCGAAGCACAAGAGCATGCGTGAGATTGAACAGCTGATTGTCGAGATCTCGCCGAAGCCCGATGTGCCTGCTTTCATTCGCGCCCTGCCGATCAGGCAAGCGCAGTTTCCTCGTGAGACGTCACTAGAGGGCGGTTCGGGCGAGCCCGCGGAAGAAAGTACTCTTTCGGTCGAAACGCCGCATGGGAGCGTTTCGCCCCCAAGAGCCAGCATCCTGGCCGCAGGCTCCCCGAAGTCAAAGTCTCGGGCCATCCCGCTTTCTCCCCGGCGTTACAAGCTTCAAGTCACCATTGGGCAAGAAACTCGAGACAAGCTTAGTGAGCTCCAGGCCCTGCTCAGTCACCAGATCCCGGACGGTGATCCGGCCAAGATCCTCGAGCGGGCATTGGATGCGCTGTTGACTGAAACGAGAAAGAAGAAAGCTGCGCTGACCGAAAGACCGCGAGTGGGTCGGAAGACGGGAGGCACCAAGACGCGCGCGATTCCTGCTCGAACTCGCCGGGAGGTGTTCGAGCGGGATGAGGGGGGTTGTGCCTTCGTTGACACCGAAGATCGACGTTGCTCTTCCACCTGGCAAGTCGAGTTTCATCACCGAGCTCCTTATGCAAGGGGCGGGACGCACGAGATCGATAACATCGAGCTTCGCTGCAGGGCCCACAATCAATACGAGGCCGACCTGGAGTACGGGGCGCGGTTCATGACAACGCGACGACACTCCGCGTCCGACCATGCACGGAGCCCCTGACGCGTATTGATCGTAGGGACCGCAAGACGACTCCATCGATCGGTTCGCTCTAAACTGGACATTGCCCGACTGCGAGATGCCTGCGAACATGCAATGACCGACATGGGCACATAACGTACTCGCATACTTAGCAACAAGAATTGACCGGAGGGCGAGACATGACCAAGAGAGCAACATTCAAAGCTATGACGGCAAGCACCCAGGATGACTGGAGCCTGATCGTTGGGGAACAACTCACGTTTATCAAGGATTTGCCGGACCGAATCATTCAGCACATGACGTTGCTGAACGCTGACTTCGGCGGCTTTCCGGTGGATCGATTGCAGCATTGCCTGCAAACCGCCGAGCTCGCGGCCGAGGATGGACGCGACGATGAATATGTGGTCTGTGCGTTGCTGCATGACATCGGCGACACGCTAGGCAGTCTCAACCATGCCGATGTTGGTGCCACAATTCTCGAGCCGTTCATCTCGGAAGCCAATCACTGGATGATAAAGCACCACGCGATCTTTCAAGGCTATAATTTCTTCCACTATCTCGGAATGGATCGCAACATGCGCGACAAGTTTCGCGACTCGCCTCATTACGAACAAACTGAGGAATTCGTCGCCAAGTACGACAATCCGGCCTTTGACGATGACAAACCCCGATTGACACTCACGACGTTTGAGTCCCTGATAGGAAGCGTTTTCTCGGCGCCAAAACAGGGGCTTTATCAGAGTTTGACGGAATAGCGCGACGACGATCGCACCGCTTCAGAGGCTCCAGTACTTGAGGTCGCTTCTGAGCCCGTTGGGGTCCACCAAGGACTTCACATCGACGAATACGCCGCCGTTCCGCACGCAGTCGACGATGTGATCGAGCTGATCGAGGTATTGGGCGTGGGGCACCGCCAACACGACCCCATCGAGGTCGGTCAGCGCGTCCCAGGGGCGGAGCTCGATCCCATATGCGCGGCTGGCTTCTTCACCCGACGCCAAGGGATCATGCACGAGGGGCTCGATGCCGTAGTCCCGAAGCTCGTCGATGATGTCCGGAACCCGGCTATTGCGAAGGTCGGGGACGTTTTCTTTGAAGGTCAGCCCGAGGACTCCGATCCGGCAATCCTTGATCGCATGGCCGTGCTGTCGCAGCAGCTTCACGACTCGTTTGGCCACGTAGCGACCCATGTCGTCGTTGATCCGGCGGCCCGCGAGGATCACTTCGGGATGGTAGCCTGCTGCCTCGGCCTTCGACGTTAGATAGTATGGGTCGACCCCGATGCAGTGCCCTCCAACCAATCCCGGAGAGAACCGCAAGAAGTTCCACTTCGTGGAAGCCGCGTCGAGTACATCTCGAGTACGAATACCGAGCCTATCGAAGATCAACGCGAGCTCGTTCATGAGAGCAATGTTGAGGTCTCGCTGTGTGTTCTCGATCACCTTGGCGGCCTCTGCAACCTTGATCGACGGAGCTCGGTGAACGCCCGCATCGACGACCTGTTCGTAGGCGCGGGCGACTCGTTCGAGGGTCTCCTCATCTTCGCCAGAGACCACCTTGATGATCTTCTCGAACGTGTGTTCCTTGTCGCCGGGGTTGATTCGCTCTGGCGAGTATCCGAGCTTGAAGTCTGTGGACTGTGTTAGTCCCGAAGCTTCGGCCAAGACGGGTCCGCATCGCTCTTCGGTCACCCCCGGGTAAACGGTCGACTCGTAAACGACGACGTCGCCCGGTGCGAGAGCACTGCCCACGATCTTCGTCGCCGAGATGAGCGGATCGAGGTTTGGACGGCGGTCATCGTCGATGGGCGTAGGGACCGCAACGATGAAAAAGGTGCAGCCCCTGAGATCGCTGGGGTTGCTCGTCACCTCGAGCGTGGTCATCTCGAGCTCCGATTCGCTCACTTCCCTCGTCTGATCCTCGTTGGCACGCAACGAGTCGACGCGAGCGGTCGACACGTCGAAACCCACTGTGTTCTCGAATTTTCGGGCGAAGGCCAACGCAACCGGAAGCCCCACGTATCCGAGACCTATCACTGCGACTCGCTCACTCATGCGGACTCCGATTCGAGACGAAACCACTCGGTCGTCGCCTCCAAACCTCTGGCCAACGGGGTTGGTTTTCCGAGGATCGACACCATGATTGCGGGGTCGAGCACGGACCGCTGGAGATCGCCGGCTCGATGCTCGCCGTCGTTGATGATCGCGGGCTCGTCGACCAGGCTGGCGAGCTTCTCGGCGAGGGTTCGTGTCGACGTCCCGATCCCCGTCGCGATGTTGATCGTGCGCAGGTCGAGTGCCCCTTCGAAAGCCGCCAGATTCGCTCGAACTACATCCCGCACGAAAACGTAGTCACGGACACAACCTTCGTCACCAAAGTGTGATCGAGCGTTGACCTGGATCGGCTCGCGTCGGAGGAGTCTCCGGAGAAAGATGGCAACGACGCCGGCTTCGCCGTGGGGATCCTGTCGTGGGCCGTACACATTGGCGTACCGCAGGATCGTATACTTCAGGCCCGAGTCTTCCCCGAAGGCCCGAAGATAGAGCTCGAAGCTCGCCTTGCTGCATGCATAGGGGCTCAATGGCCGCGCTGGGCATTCTTCGCCCGCAGTGACTCCATCCGCGACCTCTCCATAGAGCGCGCCCCCAGTGCTGGCGAAGATCAGGCGGCTTCCGGTCTCGCGGGCAACCTCCGCAACAGTGAGCGAACCGAGCACGTTCACTTCCGCATCGTATCCCGGCTCTCGGACGCTGACAGAGACGCTGGCCTGCGCGGCTTGGTGACTGATAGCGTCCGGTCGAAAGCGGAGTGCCAGCTCGCGAAACGGATCTCGCTGCCGAATATCGACCGGATGAAAATCCGCCCCCGGCGGGAGGTTTTCCACGCGACCGGTGCTTAGATCGTCCACGACGAGAACGTCGTGTCCGGTCTCGAGCGCCGCTTCGGCTACGTGGCTCCCGATGAAGCCCGCGCCACCCGTCACGAGAATCTTCATAGCGTCCCCAGCGGCTTCGATTCCCCGAACGGATGCTTGCCCGTGGAGGCGGCAGGCGGCTCACTCTCGGCGTCGTTCTCTCTCAGCTCGGGGATGAGCCCTTCCAATGCCCTGCGGAGCGATGCGGGGTCGGAATCGCAAAGGCGGTCCACCTGGTCAAGCCCTGCGCGAAGGTCCTCGAGCCCCGGGGAGTCGTAGGTCCCGACGAAGATCTTCGGATGTGCCGTCCGCTGGATCCCCTCGCTCGCGGTCGAAAGCTCCTCGAAGAGCTTCTCTCCGGGCCGAATGCCACTGAAGCGCACCTCGATGTCCCTGTCGGGCTCGAGGCCGCTCAATCGGATCAGGTCATGCGCAAGGTCCACGATGCGCACCGGCTGGCCCATGTCGAGAATGAAGATCTCTCCGCCTTCGCTCAAGGCGGCCGCCTGTGTCACTAGCTGAACCGCTTCCGGGATCGTCATGAAGTATCGGGTCATGTCGGGGTGGGTCACCGTGATCGGTCCGCCATCTCGAATCTGTTTCCGGAAGATGGGAATCACGCTTCCCGCAGAGCCTAGGACGTTGCCAAATCGCACCGTCGCGAAATGGGTTGCGCTCTTGCTCGAAAGCGCCTGGATATAGAGCTCGGCCGCGCGCTTGGTCGCGCCCATGATCGACGTCGGGTTCACCGCCTTGTCGGTAGAGATCATCACGAATTTTTCGACGGCCAGATCGTCTGCCAGGTCTGCGACGATCCGGGTGCCGAGCATGTTGTTCTTCACGGCTTCGGCTGGGTTCCACTCCATCATGGGAACGTGCTTGTGCGCGGCGGCGTGGAAGACGATCAAAGGCCGGTGGTCGCGAAAGACCTGCGTGATTCGCGGGCGGTCGGTGATATCCGCAATCGCGGGCGTGAGCTCGAGGTCCGGGAACCGCACGCGCAGCTCAGAGTGAACCTCAAAGAGATTGTTCTCGCATCGCTCGACCAGAATTAGGTGCGACGGCCGATAGGCAGCCACTTGGCGGCACAACTCGGAACCGATGCTGCCCCCGGCGCCGGTTACCATCACGGGTTGCGACCGGATGACATCGGCAACCGATTCGGTGTCGAGTCGCACCTGCTCGCGTCGAAGCAAGTCCTCGATCGCCACGTCCCGGATTCGCGACAGGTTCACCGGCCCGCCCACGATCTGATACGTGCCGGGCACGATTTTCACCGCGAGACCCGCTTCCTTGCACTTTTCGGTGATGCTCCGAATGGCAGTACCCGGCGCGTTGGAGATTGTGATGAGGGCTTGTTTCACTTCGTGTTGTCGCGACAGACGGTCGAGGTCATCGGTCTTGCCCATCACCTTGATCCCGTGAATCACCGCTCCTCGCTTCACCGGATCGTCGTCGACGAAACCGACGGGCTCGATGCCCAAATCCGGGCGCCTCGCGATTTCCTGGGCGACCAACACGCCCCCCTGGCCGGCGCCCACCAATAGCGTTGGCACGCGAGCCTCGTGACCTTGCGGATGCTGCTGCGACGCAATCCGCTCACCGAGCATTCGGCGTAGGGCCCGCACACCCGTGAGACCGATGAAAGTGAGCACGAAGTCTCCCAGCAACACCCCAAGCGGCACGATGCCATATCGCGCCAGAGGGAAATCCGCGGCAAGGCGGGGACTCAACAGGCGCAGCAGCACGAGGAGTGCGGTAGCCGAAGCGATCGCCAAAAAGATGCGTACCGTGTCCCGAAGGCTGATGTACCGCCAAGAGAAGCGTGTAATGCCGAACGCGGAAAGAAAGACATACTGCAACAACACCACGTACGGCATCACGATCAGGAGGGGGCGCAGCGTCGCCCACGGCACATTCCAATCAAACCGCACCATCGTCGCCAAGAAGAAGGCGAACATCAGAACGCCGATGTCGATCACAAACTGAGACGTGCGCCAAAAGAACCGACTCATATGGTTCCCGCCTCTAACACCGCGTTCCGGTACCAGTGAAAGAACCTTTGCACTCCGTCTGCGACCCCGATTTTCGGGTCGTACCCGAGTAGTTTCCTGGCCTTGGTGATGTCGGCGTATGTGTATTCGATATCGGCCGGTGGCATTGGCTTGTCGATCAAGTTAGCCGATCGGCCAGCCTGCTCTTCGATCAACTGAACGAAGTCGGCGAGCAACGTGGGCTCACCTCGACCCAGGTTGATGATCTCGTACCCAAGCGGACGGTCCGCCGCCGCCACGATACCCTGGACGATGTCATCCACGTAGGTCCAATCCCGATGCATCTGTCCGCCGTTGTATAGAGGGACCTCGGTCTGATGAAAAATGTTGTCGAGGACCTTATAGGCCATCATGTCCGGGCGACCACGGGGGCCATATACGGTAAAGAAACGAAGTGCCGTGAAGTCCTGTCCGAACAGATGAAAGTACGAGTGGCCGACGAGCTCTGCTGCCCGCTTGCTAGCAGGATAGGCCGCAAGCGGCCGATCGGCAGGGTCCGTCTCGATGAAAGGGATCACTTCGGTCGGCCCATAAGCCGAGGACGTCGAGGCGAACACGAATCGGGGCTTTCCGTGGCGCTGCCCAGCCTGCAGGAGGTTCAGGGTTCCCCCGAGATTTACATCCAAATAGAGCTTCGGATCCTCGATGGACGCACGTACCCCCGCCATCGCGGCAAGGTGGATGATCACATCGAAGCGATGCTTGGCATAAAGGGCATCGATCCCGTCTTCATCTCGGATATCGATCCGGTGGAAGACCAATTTCTCCGGATCCGGCGCGCCAGCTCGAACCTCTTGTAAGTTCGCACGCTTGCGCGCGGGGTCGTAGTAGTCGTTGAGGTTGTCGACTCCAACCACCACGTCGCCGCGGTTCAGAAGGGCCGAAGCCGTATTGCTTCCAATGAACCCAGCAGCCCCGGTCAACAGGATGGTCTTCATTTCCCCACTCATGCAGATCTAGTACGGGACTCTACTGTCTCACAATGCTTGGTGCGAATCTCAGCGGAGTTTAGGATGCCGTGGTGCAGGCCATGCTTCTAGCAGCTGGGCTCGGGACGCGCCTCAAGCCGTTGACCGACCTCCGTCCGAAACCGGTGGTTCCGGTGGCCAATCGTCCACTTGGGGCGTTTGCCATGGACCACCTCGCTCGGGTAGGCGTGCAGTCGATCGTGGCCAATACCCACCCTCAACCTGAGCTCGTCGAGGGCATTCTGCGTACCCACTGCCCCGATGGCGTAGACCTGGCGTTTTCCAGGGAGACGACGCTTCTCGGGACGGGAGGAGGGCTTCGAAAAGCCCGCGCCTGCTTTGAGGACCGGACGGCACCCGTGATCGTCATGAACGGGGACACGCTCTTCGCTCCGGATCTCTCCGAGGCCTACCGACAGCATCTCGCGCTGGGAGCTGTTGCAACGATGATACTCCGTCGCACCCCAGACCCCGCACGCTTTGGGGCGATCGGAATCGACAGCGAGGGCTGGGTGAGAACCCTCCTTGGGTCCCCGAGCGGTTCGGACGTGACCGAGGAGCTGATGTTCACGGGGGTTTACATTCTGGCGCCAGAGGCATTCGAGGACATGCCAGAGTCTGGGTGCGTCATTCGGTCCGCCTACCGGCGTTGGGTAGACGCTGGGGCGCCCGTTCTGGGCATCGTCGATGAGTCCCCATGGGCGGATCTCGGAACCGTGTCGGACTATCACCGAGTGAATCTAGAGTTAGCTTCAGGTTTTCGTCGATGGCCAGGGATTGAGCCAGTCGAGGGGAGCTTGCTGACGACGCATCGAGTGTCTCCGGCTTCCCGCTCCGCGATTCGAAACTCCGTCGTGGGACGGAATGTCGAAATCGTGGAGGGAGCTTCGATCGACGCATGTGTCGTATGGTCCGGCTCGGTCATCACGCGTTCGGCCAGCCGGGCGGTGATCACGCCAGAGCACCGAATCGAGCTCAGCTGAGCCCCATCACCTTGGCGAGCACGACGGTAATATTGTCCGGCCCACCATTGCTGTTTGCTTCTTCGACCAGCCGGTTCGCGGCCGTTTGCAGGTCTGGCTGCGACTGCACGATACGATGAATCGCTTCGTCGGTGACCGGGCCACACAAACCGTCGCTGCAGAGGACATAGATGTCGCCTATTTCGGGGCGGTCGAGAACGGTGTCGACCTTGACCGTGGACTTCATCCCCAGTGCCCGAACGATCACGTTCTTGAGCGGGAAGTTCTCGATCTCTTCCACGGAAAGTCGCTTCATCTTGATGTAATCGTTGAGCAGCGAGTGGTCGCTGGTCAGCTGCTCCATCTTTCCTTCGCGGATGCGATAGACGCGGCTGTCACCCACGTGCGCGATGAGCACGCCGTCCTCGACGACGAGAATGCCGACGACAGTGGTCCCCATACTGTGCATCTGGGGATCTTTCTGGGCCGATTCGTAGATGCGAAGATTCGCGAGCTTGATGCCCGTGATCAATCGGTTCTCCTCATAACCCCGTGCCTTGTCCATCTTGTAAGGCCAAGTCGCTTCGGGATCTGCGCTCGTCGCGCGGAAGAAGTCGCGCAGAGTTTCGATCGCCATCCGGCTTGCGATTTCGCCCGAAGCGTGCCCGCCCATCCCGTCGGCAACCACGTAGAGGTTGTCCTCATCGGCGAGCATGAAACTGTCCTCGTTGTGAGTGCGCTTCATCCCGATGTGGGTGTCCCCAATAGCGAGAACTCGTGCCCGTGACATACCCAAAACCCCCGTCGAATCTGAGCTTAACGACCCCAGCACGGGCAAGTCAACGAAACAGGCCTATACTCGCCCGAACGTGGCCAGCGGACCGGACGAAGAGCTCGCCTCACTGGCAGCGAGTGCGCAAGAGCTTCTGCGTTGGGAAGAGGCGCTCGGGAGCGGCGGATTCCCTGCTGTCGCGTACGGTCGAGGCGAGGCCCCGCGTGAGCTAGGTGGCGTCGAAGCAACTCCGACAAGCGCTCGGGGTTCCCACACCCGCCTACAAACGCTCGCATCCGAAGCGGCCGAGTGCACGCGTTGTGAGCTTCATCGAACTCGGGGGAAAAGCGTGTTCGCGCGAGGCACTCCCGACACGAATTTGGTGTTCGTCGGAGAGGGTCCGGGCTATCACGAGGATCAGCAAGGCCTGCCATTCGTCGGGCGCGCCGGACAGCTTCTCGATCGGATGATCGCGGCGATGGGGTACGACCGAGAGGGGGTCTACATCTGCAACGTCGTGAAGTGTCGCCCGCCTGACAACCGGACGCCGCTTCCAACGGAAGCCATGGCCTGCGCCCGCTTCTTGGTGCCTCAGCTCGAAGCCGTCTCGCCGAAAGTCATCGTTGCGCTGGGACGATGCGCGGCCGAAAACCTGCAATGCGTGCCGCCATCGGGGAAATGGAGAGGCCTCTGGGGCGAGTGGCGTGGCATCCCGGTCATGC
Organism: uncultured Coxiellaceae bacterium; assembly: GCA_964194675.1. Taxonomy (GTDB): domain Bacteria; phylum Myxococcota_A; class Polyangia; order Polyangiales; family Houyiibacteriaceae; genus SG8-38. Next base: position 14,718 of record CAXMND010000109.1, read on the forward strand.
CGACGTACCATCCAGCGTTCCTGTTGCGGAGCCCGCAGTTCAAGAAGCCGGTCTGGGACGACCTCCAGGAAGTGCTGCGCAAGCTCGACCGAGAAGCTCCGAAACGCTAAACAGCGGGAGCGCTCCTACTTCCGGTGACAAGCCCCAAACGCCCTGGGGTCGTCGTACTGCGAAGCACCGTTCGTCTCCGCGTGCTCCGTCATCCCTGGTCCCACGGTGAGCATCTTCGGCGGTTGGGGATTCACGTCGGTCCAGAGCGAGCACTGCAACCAGTAGTCGCAATCGTTCTCGACGTACACAACGTGCCGGTAGCGCGAGCCCATCCTGTCCGCTTCGGCCCAAACGCTATAGCAGCTTCGCGCGCCGGCTTCCGACGGATCGACCGAGAGCGAAGGTACCGCAATGGTCAGCACAAACACGGCACAAAGAGCAACTCCGAGAAACGGCTTCATGTTGCGCCATTGTGCGGCCGTTGGTGGAGGATCGCAAAGGTGCACTTGCCCGTTCTCGCTGTGGAGCTTCCGTTTTCTGCGAGAGCGATCAACTCCCAGGGGGGCTCCATCCAGGCGGCGCAAGCTCGAAGTGCTCGAACTCGAAGGCCGGCGACACGGTGCATCCGACGAGCGTCCACTCCCCGAGGGACCGCGCTGCCTGCCACTCATGCGGGGCGACGATGATTTGCGGTCGCTGATCGGCCACGAGGTCCGGGCCGAGAATGTGATGTTTCACTTCCCCTCCCTCGCCGTAGGTCGAGAGCTCGATCGGCGCACCGCTGTAGAAGTGCCAAATCTCCGTCACGTCCACACGGTGCCAGTGAGAAAATTCACCGGCACTCAGAAAATGATAGATCGCAGTACCGGCGCCACGCGCCTCACCGTGACGATGTCGCCAGGTCTCTCGGTAGTGGCCGCCCTCGGGATGCCGAACGAGACCAAGTGCGTCGATGATGTCCCCAGGATTCATGAGGATACGCTAGCACCCCGAGCCGACTTGGGCGCTCAACCCGAATCATTCCAAGCACGAGAGGCTTTCGGTCGAGGCGCAAGAAGCGTTTTCGTTCAACCCCCGACTATTCCGGTTCCAGGCGTGACGGTTTCGGGCGAAAACCGCACACGGGGTTTATCCTTCCAATTAGCCCGTGACACATGAACCCGAACCGAACTGGATAGCCCTCGAACACTTCCTGCGGGAAGGTATCGCGAACACACAGTACGCGGACCCTCGTGAGGAGCTCGGCTGCGCGCCGGACGCAGAAGACCGCGAGGTGGCGCGAGAGCTCGTGCGGTCCGCGGCCACGTACGATATCGAGGAGATCGGCACCGAAAGCCTCAACCCCGAGGCGATGCGGCACCCATCGGTTCGGCCTCCGCCCGAAGGAGCCGCCGATCCTTCCTTCCTCGGGCGGCTCTCTGCGAGCGGCACCGGCGATATATCGGTCGAGCAGATCGACGACGTCCCGACAATTCTGGCAGTACTTCGCGCTGGGTCCCGCAAACAACGGCGCGCAGCTCTCGTGCGATTGGGCGAGCGTCTCCACGAGCGCCCTGCAATCCCGGGCGAAGCCGTGCGGGCAGCCACGCAAACGATCGCAGAGCTTCGAGACGTGGAGATCGGATACGAGCTCGCCCGATTGCGCACCGAGCTTCCGGGCGCGCCAGGCCGCAAAGCGCGTAACGAAGACGAGCGGTGGAAGCGACTGGCCGCAGAGACCAAAGAAGCGATTCGACGCTTCTGGGATGGTCAATCGTCCGTCGAGCCAATCCACGTGCTTCCAGGGGACGATCGGGCGCTTCTCCTGATGCGCACGCCCGATCTCGCCCCAATGGTGTTGAACCACATCAACGCGATCATCGAAGGCAACGACGGATGCGTTCCTCGAGAGTCTCGGGTCGGGCTCCTCGCATCACTCCAACATGCTACCGATAGGCGCCTAGTTCCCGCCCTCGTGGCGGTGATCGAGTCGGCGCGCGGCGAGCTCCTCGCCGAGGCGGCCCGTGCCCTCGGCGGAATCGACGATCCGCGGGCGCACCCTACGCTCGTCGAACGCTTCGAACGAAGCATCGTCAGTGAGGAGCGAGTCGCGCTCGCTGGGGCGCTCGGGATGCACGGGGACTGCCGCGGTCTACCGGAGGTGCGAAGCTTGCTCCAACAGGAGCAGCCTTCTTCGATCTTGGACGCCCTCGAAGCCATGGAGAGCTTGGGGTCGTCCGAGAACAGTGAGCTGGTCGTTCGCTTTGTCGACCATGCAGACATCGCGATCGCCGTGCAAGCTGTCCGCACCTTGGCCCGCATCAGCGACGGACGCGTTCTCGATGCACTCTCCGACCGCTACAGCACGACTACGGTGCCTGCGTTGCGCGCCGCGATTGAAGACGCGCTCTCCGCTATCGCGGCACGCATGGAGCTTCGGGGTGAAGAGGTTGCGGAAATCGACTGGTCGGAGGTGGGTAACAAACCGGCGCCCCCCGAGGGCTCCCGCGACAGCTTACCGGCAATCGTCTTCGGCTGGCGCGACTACTTCATGGGTCGCGTGTGGCTGCTCCTCGGACGCGTGAACTGGGCCGTGGCGCGATTCGAATCCGCCGCGAGGCGACGTGCGGGATGGGTGGCTCCACTGATCGGGATGGGGATGGCCTTCGCCCGCGGAGAGCAATATGCTTTGGCCTTGCCGGCATTCCGCCGGGCGATCGAGCTCGACCGACCGCGCATCGAGCGCAACCCGATTTTGGTGCGCGCCATGGCGAAGTCGTTCCTTCACCGCGCCGAGCAGGTCGAACGCGAGGGTCGGAACGACATCGCGAGGGGGCTCGTCGGTGAAATGCTGACCTTCGATCTTCGACGGGCGCCCGGCACGGTGCGCTTTGAGCTCAAGCGAAAGCACGACGTTCTACGCAAAGAGGAGGAGGATGATGTCCACTCGGCTGCGTGAGGCTGCGATTCGTCATCTTCGGGCGCTGGGCACAACAACGCCGGGGGGATCGGTACGCCGCCTGACGATGGACATCAAGGTGGATGGCCAGATCGAGATGGTAAGCTTGAGCCTACGCGACGGCGAGGTTCAGTGCGTATCGAGCGATGGTCACAACGACGGTCGGCACGTGGTCGCTGCGCTCGAGTTCGTTGCTGGGCTCACTCAGCGCGACGACTCCCTGCCGCCGGGGACTGAAGAGAGCACCGGTTGGCGCTCACTCAAAGCGCCACAACAAAGCGACCTCGCGGATGCCCTGGATGAGCTCCTGACCGCAGTGACCAGGGTGGGGATCGACAAGGCCCGTTACGCGCCGTCGGTCGATGCTGCGCTCGAGTGCGTCGTCGAGGTTGCCGCCGAACCCACACCGCCTGGTCTCGGACGATTCATCGGACGCCTTCGGCAAGAGGTCCTTTCAGGCCAACCTCGCCGTGCAGCTAGGATTCTCGAGGGAGCCGCAAGGCTCGCAGAAGCCCTCCGAGTCGAGACTCCAACCGACGCGTCGGAGCAGCGTGTCCGGGCATGGCTGGGTACGCGTCCCGGCTCTGTCCCCGAGATTGAGCTGCTCCACGACCGCACGATGATCGAAGTCGCCCGCGAGTGGCTGCCGGGTAGCAAACGGGCGAGCGTCGAGCGGCGGTATCTGATCGATTTGACGGCCGGCGCGATCTATCGTGAGGATCGCCCTGACCAAGCGGCCGCTTCACTCGGCCCGTGCCCTCGGCAGATACATGTGGGCTTGGCCGAAGTCGAGCCCGGTCCGGCGCCGCAGCGCATCCGCGTGTTGCAGTACGAGGTCCGGCCCGAGGTCCCTGCTGAAAGCTGGAGTCGGCTCTACCAGGTTGCGCGGCGAAGCTTTGCCCAGTTGACCGAAACGTATCGCCGCGAAGTGCAGGCCTACCCGACGCTCGCGGAGCCGTTCGCGCTGATCGCCCCCTATCGGATCGAGCTCAACGACGGCTTCGTCGCGATCGACTCAGAGGGCCACCAGCTCGCATTGGAACGCACCGAACGACGTGGAAGCGTGCTCGCGTTCTACGACCTTTTGAACCAGGGCCTCGAGCCGGCCTGGCTGGCGGGCCGTCTGACGGATTTTGGCACCAACCTATGCATCTCGCCGTTTGCATTCGCGACCCGGAATCACGACTATACGCGGCTGTAGCGTCGGTTGAACGAGGAGCGCGGAGCTACGCGTCGCCGAGGTCGACTTCGGCCGGCCGGTGGTCATCGTCGAGGTACACGACGGCATCGGCGCGATCGGGCATCTCCTCCCAGATGAAGCGCGTCAGGCGCTCGAAGTGCATTACGAAGCGGCGCACGGCGGTCGGCGTCATCACCTCGAGGCCGTCCCGCAAAGCGACTCCGTCGCCACGGGGCTCGGTGCCGCCAGCGGCCCGAAGACGAGCTTCCTGCTCTTCCCGCCAAGCATAGACACGGTCGAAGTCGCGTGGCCGCAACAAGACCAGGAGATCCAGTTCTGCAAAGAGCGTCTGGTAGGCGCCGCCCAGTTGTCGATTGATGTACCATCTCCAATCACCGGTGGAGTCTTCGAGCCGTTCGAGCCCGTTGACCGGAGCGTCGAGCTCGTCGCCTCGCTGCGGCCGAGCCCCCACGCACCAGCCCTCGAACAACACCACGTCGCATGTGCCGTTCCAGATCGGCCACTTGAACTTCGGGAAAGGCTCGTCGGTGGCCTTGTCGAATCGGGGCAACGCAACGGTCTCACCGGCTCGCAGGCTTCGCAGCACATGAAGACCAAGCTCGACGTCGTGTGTGCCCGGAACGCCGCGTGTGACGAGCAAGGGATGGTAGGTTTCCCCGCGCTGCTGGCGCGCAGCCTTGCTGAGGTAAAGGTCGTCGAGCGATAGGACCGCCACCCGGAGCCCGAAGAGTTGCTCGAGCAACACCTTCATCAATCGGGCAAGCGTCGACTTCCCGGTCCCTTGCGCACCGCTCAGCCCTACAACGACGGTGCGATCGACCACATGCTCAGCAATCCATTCTGCCATCGGTACGTAGAAATCCGCGATCACCGTGTCTGGCGGGCGCGCGATCCCCTCCGCCTCACACCAGGCTTTCACCTGTGGGCGTACGTCGGGGACTTCAGCATGAAGGCTACGGATGGAGGAGGGGGGCCAAAGCACGAGGGATCGGAAGCACAAACCCGTGTGCCCCGCAACACCTTTGGCGCCGATGCGGACACTGGCGCTGGCCCTGCCCCTGCACTACACCTCCCCGGTGCCAGCGCCGAAAATCCGTATTCTCGTCGCCAAGCCGGGCCTCGATGGACATGACCGCGGTGCAAAGGTCGTGGCCCGAGCGCTCCGCGACGCGGGCTTTGAAGTGGTTTACACCGGACTTCATCAGACGCCCGAAATGATCGCCGTGGCCGCGGTTCAAGAGGACGTCGATGCCGTGGGCCTGTCGATCATGTCGGGGGCGCACAATACGCTGTTCCCCGCGGTGCTCGATGCGCTCCAGGCGAAGGGTGGCAGCGACATCATTCTGTTCGGCGGTGGTATCGTTCCGGAGGAGGACGCGGAAGCCCTTCGAAAACGGGGTGTCGGCGCCATCTTCACCCCGGGCGCGCCGCTTGAAGAGATCATCACTTGGGTGCGTGAGAATGTGACCCCGCGATCGCTCGAGGCATGAGAGCCGTCGTTCTGGCCGTCGTGGTCACGACGTCGCTTGGCTGCGGTCGCGGCAAACATCAAGAGGTCGTGCTCGAGCGCGCATCGCCGCTCGAAGTCCTAGGGACTGAGGCGGGCGTGAGCATGGCGAGGGTGCGTCTCGGCCCCTCGCAGACCTTTCGGTTCGAAGCGAGCCCCTGCCAAGAGGTGCTCATCTTCGTCGAAAAAGGGATGGTGCGCGCCAGCCTGACTTGGTTCGAGACCGGCCGTGCGGCCCGCTTCCGAGCGCCGACCGTGCTCCAAGCGATGTCGGAAGACGGTGCCGAGATCTTCGCCGTGGCGGCACTGTCCGAGAGCGCTCCGTTCGAAGCGGTGGACTGGACGAACGCCCCGGACGCGCCGGAGTGCCCGCGCCCAGCGGCGCTCATCGTCGAATCCGACCCCGGGCGGAGCGGCCCGTTCGTGCACGCGGACGGTCGGCTAAAGGTGATGATCTTCTTAGAAGGCGGCCCGGACGGCCCCGCGGCGGCAAGCCTCGGGACGCTGGACGGCGACCCGACGCTCGGGGTCCCCGAGCACACCCATGAGGTCTCCGTCGAGGTGCTGTGGATCCAGGACGGCTCGGGGATCATGCGCGTCGGCGAGGAGACGCGCGTCATCCGACCCGGCACGTTCGTCTACGTGCCTCCCAATACGATTCACGGGTTCGTTCCGGACGGCACACGGCCGCTCTTCGCGTACCAGGTGTACACGCCTTCCGGGCCCGAACAGCGCTTCCGCTAGGAGGCTCGGCCTAAGCTGTTCATCATTTGATTGGCGGAAGCCCGTGGCCGGGGACGATCAGCATTTTCTTGTACGCCTCGTAGTCGAACTGGTCGCTGTGCTCTTCGTTGTGACAGGACAGGCAGGTCGACTCAGGGGGGTCAAGAACCATGTCGATCTCCGGATTCTTGGCATGTGCCGCGCCGCGGCCGTGACAGCTCTCGCAGCCGACGTTGATCAAAGCGCCCTTCAAGTTGTGTGTCACCGTAGACCCGCCGGGCTGGTCGTACCCCGTCACGTGACAGCCCACGCAGTCGAGGTTGAACTCCTTGTTGCGCATCTGCAGCGTGAGGTACGCGACGCCATGCGGGTGCACCCGCCACCATGCATAGGCGGGGTTGTGGCATGTGCCGCAGATCGGGGTTCCGACGTACGCGATGTCGCCTTTTCCAAGCGACGGAGGTGTCAGGTCCGCGAACGCTTCACGATTAGCTTGGTTCACGGCCTTGTCGTGCTCCTTCATCAACTTGGTCACCTCCTCGTCCGCGGGTGCTTCCTTCGGTAACTCGACCCACTCAGCGCTGAAGGCGTTGCCCTGCGGCGAGGTCGGGGGCGCCCTGAGGGTTTCCCGTTGGGCTTTGAGCGTTGCGAGCCGATCCGATTGAGCGCGTAGATCACCGGGATCGACGTCTTTCGATTTTTCCCATTCTGAAATCTTTTCCGACAAGCCCGCAATCTGTGAATCGAGTTGCTGAATTCGTTCCTCTCGCGACCACTCGCTCAGATCGGTGAACGCTCCATCGCTCTTGCGGTACACGTCTACGATGGCGAGTCCTTGGCCCTGCCGTCCCGCATGCAAGACCCACGCATCGCCGGCTCGATGTGGCGGGACCGGTGCGTCTTCATCGAGTCCACCGTGCACGACGAAATCCACACCGTCGATCGCCCCGATCCGATTCGCATCCCGCCTCGATCCGTACACCAGCGCAATCGTCAGGTCGGTTTCACCCTGTGCGCTGCCAACCACCGCCATGACGACATCGCGCTCAGCCCCCGGGCGTGCACCCACGATGGCGATTCGAAGCCCACCTGCTTCGATCCGCACGACCTCTGCATCGCTTTTCATCGCCAGCCACGGAAACTCGGACTCCGCCTGCAAGCGGGCCAACACTTCCCCCGGCTGAGCCCGGTCACGCCGGCCGGGCAACCCCGCATCGACCTTCAAGTGGTCGAGGATCCCCCGGAGCGTGGCAGCGCTTCGATTCGCTTGGTCCACCCGCGTCGGCTTGAGGATATCGGTATCGAAGAAAAGGTCGCCGGCCATCAGCACCACCAGCGGCACAGAGCCGTCCCGGAGCGCTCGGATCTGAGCGGCGAGCCGGTCGATACCGCCGAGAGGGCGGCTCGTGCAGCCGCAAGGCTCCAAATAGCCCTTGAGGTCCGTCACCACGGCTAGACGCAGCGTGGGGCTGGGTCTGGCACCGGGAGCCTCCTTCGGTTTGCTGCGACTACAACCGACGGCCAGGCTCAGGACCAGAAGCACGAGCAAGCATCGCATTCCAGGGGTTCTAGCAACCGTGCCGCCAACCGCAAAAACAGGAGCAGGGCCCCGGCTTGACGTAGGGGCATGCTCTGACTAGCTTCCGGGCGCTTTTGGTGGGGCTTCCCCACTGTTTGACGAGGATTTCATGGTCAAGGTTCGACTGGCACGCGCCGGCGCAAAGAAGCGTCCCTACTATCACATTGTTGTTACCAACAAGGAAAGCGCCCGGGATGGGCGGTTCATCGAGCAGATCGGTACCTATGACCCGAGCCGCCCCATCACGGAGGCCAGGGTCGACTACCCCCGTCTCGACTACTGGGTCGGAGTCGGCGCTCAGGTGAGCGATCGCGTGCGCGACGTAGTCAAGGAACACAAACAGGCAGCCGCCGCAGCCGGCGAAGCCCCCTGAGCGAGCGACCCGTGGCAGGAGACAGACTACAAGACCTGATCGCGTACATCGCGAGCTCGTTGGTCGACGATCCGGACGCCGTCGAGGTGAACGTCGTCGAAGAAGACCGAGCCGTCGTGCTGGAGCTGACCGTGGCACCCGATGACCTCGGCAAGGTCATCGGGAAAGAGGGCCGGACCGCGCGAGCGATGCGAACCCTGCTCACCGCCACCTCTGCTCGGCTCCACAAGCGCGCCATCCTCGACATCCTCGAGTAGGCGCCGCCATCAGAACGGATCAAGCCCAGCCCATTGGAGTTGTACATGTCACGTCTAAGACCGCTTTTCATTTTTGTTTTCGTCGCGATCGACTAGTCGGAGACCACATGACTCAATCAAGCAATGGTAGCCCGCTGAGCTCGCGACCGCGCGACTGGTTTTTCGTGTTGGCGTTTTCGTTCTTCGCGTTCTCTTCGTTCTTTTCGGATGCCTGGCACGCACTTGGGTTGCTCGAAGGTGACGCCTTCTGGGCCCGCGCGAACCGCTGGTACATCGAAGTGGCAGGCGACTCCTACCTAGCCGCAGGGCACGCGTATTCACGCGTCAACAGCGGCATCTCCGGCCTCGTGTTCGGGCCGTTCTATTTGGTACTGGTTTACGCCCTCATCAAAGGAAAGAGCTGGATTCGCGTTCCGGCTCTCCTCTACGTGGGTGCGATGCTCCACGGAGCGATCGAGTTCTTCGTGTGGGAGTATTGGATCGGGCCGCGGCCGGGTAACCCACTCGTTTTCTGGGCGTTCAACGGGCCTTACGTGCTGATTCCATTCCTCCTCGGCGTGCGCATGTGGAGGTCGAATCCCTTTGGCGCCGGGGACGGCTAGTTTGCCGGTACCGCCAGGACGGGACTGCAGGTAGTCTCGTTCATGAAGACGCCGTCTTCGTTCGGATCCATAGCCGTGTTACTTACGGAGGTGGCGCCGATCTTGATGTCAGCGTCGGTGTACGCGAGGAACACGCACATCTCTTTTCCACCAAGTCCGTACTCGAGCCGACGGTCGGTGTTATTTAGATAGCCACACTCGACGCGCAGGCTCGAGGCGCCTTGCGAGTTGATCGGAGGGTCTAGGGTAATGCCGAGCGGTTCTCCAACCGAACTCTGGAGCTCGAAGATCGTCCGATCGCCGCCCTCGTCGTCGACGAAGCTGAGCCGGAAGTAGTTCCCCCATTCGTGATAGTGCGCGAGGACATAATAGATATTGTAGTCAGGCGGCGTGCCGAGCGCGTTCTCGAACGCGTTCTTCAAATTGCACGTCATCCCATATCGAGACTCCGCCTGGGGCTCGATGTCGAGGTGGGTATTCTCGAAGGTGATCGGGCGCAACTTAACTCGCACGTCCTCTTCGGGGATCGTCTCGATATCGAAGGTGAGGGCGGTGTTCATCGGGGTTGCCGACACGTTCAATAGATGCACCCCACCGACGATTTGATGTCTCGGAGGGATCTCGAGCACCGCGCCCTCCGGGAATGCCTGCAACTCCACGAGCGTCTGGGTCGATTGCGCAAAGAAGGCGCCGCCCGCCAATCCCGCACCCACTTCGTGAAATCCCCGGTCGTCGCAATTCCAAGTTCCCTCCGGACCGTAGAAGTCCTCCGGGACGAAGGACCAGTTCGAGTGGTGCCACGCGCCGCCGTTTCGTTGGCGTATCTTCGAGACGTAGAGCGTCTCGGTGTTGTTGAGGGTCCAGCTCTGGCACACCCCGGAGACCTCCTCGCCTGATCCCACCGCGATCGGCTCGAATGTGTAGGTCAACGTCGGCGTGATCCCCGCCTCACCGGTGTCCTGCGCACAAGCGGCGACAGAGAGGCACAAGACCAGGCTGGGGGTGCCGATTCGCATCGGCCTTACCTTCACCCGGCTCGGGGTTCTTGGCAAGAGTGCGCCATCGGATGCCGATCGTGAGGCAGTGGCTGTTGTTGGTCGTTCGATAGTACGGAAGGTAGTAAGCGAGGTTTGGCTGCGTATCGAAATCGGCGCGCAGACCCGCGAGGTCTTCACTCCAGAGTCGGTACACCTCGGTGCGGCCAGCTGGGGTCTCGGGACCGTTTGTCTCCCAAAGAAGGGTAACGACCGCGTTTTTGTCGGAAAAGCTCCCCTCAGGCAAGCCGGGGCAAGAAGTGGCGGGCGGGCCGCGGAGGCGGCGGCGCCTAGCGTTGGCGCGTGTCCCGACCTAGGCCTTCCAACTAGGAAAGCCTTTTCGCGAACGCGTTTTCGAGCGAGGCTGAAGGATGTAGAGTTCCGCGTGGTGTCCGAGGCCCAACCCCCGCGTCGGCGATGGCTGCACCTCGCCAATTTGGTATGAAAGACCTCTGTGACAGAGGCTGTGGACCTGATTTCCTGGATCGAGCTTGGTGTGATCGCGCGGCCCCATGGCGTCGGCGGCGAAGTGCGCGTGCACCTGTTCAACCCGGACTCAACCCTCCTCGAAGAGCTCGCGGAGGTGTTCGTACTGGGCGAGGAGGGCGAGGCACCGTCGCTCGTGAAGGTAATTTCGACGCGCCGCGGCCCAAAGGCCTTGTTGATGCGCCTCGACGGGGTGGAATCGCATGAAGATGCGGACGCACTGCGCGGCTTGACCCTATGCGTTCCA
>CAXMND010000110.1:0-5186 GCA_964194675.1 uncultured Coxiellaceae bacterium
CGCACGGTCGCGTCCAGCTCTGCGAGCACCCACCGGTCCATGTCCGAGCGCTCGGAGAGCGGGGTCCGCTCGGCGGTTGGCGCCCACGCATCGATGTTCGCGTAGGTCACGAAGAAGCTATAAACGTTCCAAACCTTGAGCAGGAACTCGCGCACGGCGTCGGTCGCGGCACTGTCGAAGAAGCGAGTGTTCTGCCCAGGCACCGTCCCTGCGTAGAGCGCCCAGCGGACGGCATCTGCGCCGACCCGGTCCATGAGCACCAATGGGTCGGTGTAGTTCTTGTCGCGCTTGCTGAGCTTCTTCCCTTTTTCGTCGGTGATGATCCCCATCACCACGCAGTTCTTGAAGGGGTGGGGCACCGCGCGCTCCGGGAACATCAAGGTGCTGATCGTCATCAACGAATAAAACCAGCCGCGCGTCTGATCGACCGCCTCGGTGATGAAGTCCGCCGGAAACGCACGCTGGAACTCGTCTTGGTTTTGATGGGGGTACCCCCATTGCGCAAAGGGCATGCACCCCGAATCGAACCAGCCATCGATGACCTCAGACACCCGCCGATAGACACCGGGCTCGCCGTCCTTGGTCCATGTGACTTCATCGACCCAGGGCTTGTGCACCATCAGGTGGTCCTGAAGCGACGGATCCCTCGCTTTGGCCTTCTCAAAGAGCGCAAACGCGTCTGGATTACGCTCCAGGATCTCGGCAACCGAGCCCACCGACTCTACGGTGCCGGTCTCGTCGTTCACCCAGATCGGGAGCGGTGTCCCCCAGAAGCGCTCGCGTGACAGCGCCCAATCGACGTTGCCTTCGAGGAACTGCCCCATGCGCCCGCTCTTGATGTGCTCGGGCTCCCAGTGCATCGTCCGGTTGTTCTCTTTGACGCGCTCGATCTCTTGTGTGGTGCGGATAAACCACGAGCGCCGCGCATACTGGATGAGCGGGTCGTCCATCGCGCGCCAACAAAACGGGTAGTCGTGCCGATAGACCTCTTCCTTGAAGAGCATCCCGCGCGATTGGAGATGTCGGATGATGTCGCGGTCGGCCTCCTTGCAGAACCGCCCGGCAAAGTCGGTCACGACGTCCGGGAAGGTTCCGTCCGGATTGACCAGCTGCAGGAAGCCCATCTCCTTTTGTTTGCAGACGCGGAAATCGTCTTCACCAAAGGCGGGGGCCAAGTGCACGAGGCCCGTGCCACTGTCGAGCGATACGAAGTCCACGTCTACCACCTCCCAGGCGGGCCCTCCCTCGGGCTCCGCGTAGCGGAACGGCGGCTCGTAGCGCATCCCGACCAGCTCGGAGCCCTTGCGCCTCGAAACGACGGTGACTTCCTCGCCAAGCACCTTTTCGACGAGAGCTTCGGCCACGATGAAACGTTCACCGCCTTCGACCTTCACCGTCGCGTACACCGTGTCGGCATCGACCGCGAGCGCGATGTTGGAAGGAAGGGTCCAGGGAGTCGTCGTCCAGGCAAGGAACGAGGTGTTGTCTTGGCCGACGACCGGAAAGCGAATCATCACGGAGGGGTCGTCGATCGTCTTGTAGCCCTGGCCGACCTCGCCTGCGGAAAGGGCGGTGCCACCCTGCGGCCACCACCACAAGACCTTGTAGCCCTGGTAGAGAAGACCGTTGTTGAACATCTCCGACAGCGCCCACCAGACGCTCTCGACGTACGATTTGTGGAAGGTCACGTACGCGTCGTCGAAGTCGACCCAGAACCCGATGCGACGGGTCATCTTCTGCCACTCGTCGATGTACTTGAACACCGAGTCGATGCACTGCCTGCTGAACGCCTCGACCCCGTACTCCTTGATCGCGTCTGGACCACTGATGCCGAGCGCCTTCTCGACCTCGACCTCGACGGGCAGCCCGTGGGTGTCCCAGCCTGCCCGGCGCGGGACGTGGTAGCCGCTCATCGTACGGTACCGAAGGAACACGTCTTTCATGACCCGGGTCATGACGTGCCCGGGGTGGGGCATGCCGTTCGCCGTCGGGGGCCCCTCGTAGAAAATGAATGAGGGCTTGTCCGTGCCTCCCTCGAGCGTCTTTTCGAAAATACGGGCGTCTTCCCAAAACGCGAGATGGGTCGCGTCGAGCTCGGGGAACGAAACCTGGGGAGACACGGCCTCAAACATGGCCCCGCGACATACCACGCCAAGCCGCGATTTCCACTAGCACGCGGTGGTTTGAGGAGGGCAGGGGCAGCTGTTACACCCCGGCCATGGCAGAGTTGATCGACGGCAAGGCGCTTGCCAAAGAGGTGCGAGCAGAGGTCAAAATCCGAGCGGAGGCGTTCGCCGCGAAGCACGGAAGGCCCCCCGGGCTACACGTGGTGCTGGTGGGCGACGATCCGGCTTCCCAGGTCTACGTGCGCAACAAGGAGCGGGCCGCGAGCAAGGCCGGGATCGCCGGGGAGGTCCATCGACTCCCTGCGGAGACCACTCAAGCAGACCTCTTGGCCCTCGTGGCGGAGCTCAATGCCGCCCCCGGGATCGATGGAATCCTGGTGCAGCTTCCGTTGCCGGACCATCTGGACGACCAGATAATCGTCGACGCCATCGACCCCGGCAAAGACGTCGACGGCCTGCATCCCTTCAACGCCGGTCTTTTGGTGGTCGGCCGCAAGGGCCTCCGACCGTGCACCCCGAGCGGCTGCATGCGGATGCTCGAGCACGTGGGCTGCGACCCCAAGGGCAAACGGGCCCTGGTACTCGGCCGAAGCACGCTTGTGGGCAAGCCGATCGCGCTCATGCTCCTCGAGAAACACGCGACCGTCACGATCGCCCACTCGCGGACCGAGAACCTGGCGGACCGCGTCCGGGAGGCCGACATCGTGATCGCGGCCGTCGGGCGTCCGAAGCTAGTAAAGGGTGCTTGGATCAAGGAGGGGGCAGTCGTGATCGATGTCGGGATCAACCGCCTGGAAGACGGGTCGCTGAGCGGCGACGTGGACTTCGAAGGCGCTTCGAAGCGCGCCTCGCACATCACGCCGGTACCAGGCGGGGTGGGCCCGATGACCATCGCAATGCTCTTGAGCAACACAGTCGACGCCGCGGAAGCGCGCGAACGCTAGCACTGACGCTACCACTGACGCTGGCACTGGCGCTGACACTGGCGCTGAATGCAGCGGGCCCTTACTTCGTCAGCGTCTCGATCAGCCGGTCCAACTCGTCGAAGCTCGCATAGTTGATGCGGATTTGGCCACGCTCTTTGCCGCTTTCGTGAATCGTGGTCGTGGAACCGAGGGCCTTCGAAAGTCGGTTTTCGAGGTCGCGGACGTTGGTGCTCTTTTCGGCCTTCGGCTTGGCGGCGCCGTTGCCGTCGCCCCGGGCCACCTTGCGGATTTGCCGTTCGGCCTCCCGCACGCTCCAGCCCTTGGACACAGCGGTCCGCGCGAGCCTCTTCATGGTGCTCACGTTTGGGGCCGAGAGTAGGGCGCGGGCGTGGCCCTCGCTGAGTTGGCCATCCTCGACCAGGTCCATCACGTCTTTCGGGAGCTTGAGAAGGCGTAGGGAGTTCGCAACGGTCGATCGCTCTTTGCCGACCTTCGTCGCAATCACCTCTTGGGTGTGGCCGTAGTCGTCGACCAAGCGCTGAAAGGCGCGCGCGGTTTCCATCGGATTCAAGTCCTCGCGCTGGAGGTTCTCGACGAGAGCCGCTTCGAACGCCGCCTCGTCATCGAGGTTGTGTACGAAGATCGGCACGTCCTTGAGGCCGGCTTGTTGCGCCGCACGCCAGCGCCGCTCACCGGCAATGATCTCAAACCCCCCCAACGCACGCTTGCGCACCAGAATCGGTTCGAGCACCCCGTGCTCGCGGATCGAAGCAGTAAGCTCTGCTAAGGCCTCGGCATCGATCCGCGTCCGTGGCTGCATACGGCCCCGATGCAGGTCTTCGATTCCCGCCGTGTTTTTTGCGAAGCGTTCCGATGGTGGAGGCACTGCTGGAAGCAAACCATCCAACCCACGCCCGAGGCGTCTTCGCGCCACTATGCCGCTGCCTCCAGATCATCGAGCAGCTCGCGCGCGAGGCTCAGATACGTATAGGAACCTCGCGAGGACGCATCATACAGGATGACTGGTTTTCCGTGGGAAGGAGCTTCGGCGAGCCTCACATTTCGAGGGATAATCGTGTCGTAGACGCGGAAGTGTCGGCGCACCTCTTCGGCGACTTCGTTGGCCAGGTTGTTCCGCGCATCAAACATGGTCAGCAACACGCCATGTATCGCCAGGTCCTCGTTGACCGACGCACGCACGCGTTCGACGGTGCCGACCAACTGCGAGAGCCCCTCGAGCGCGTAGTACTCGCACTGGAGCGGCACGATCACCAGATCGGCCGCCGTCAATGCGTTGATCGTCAGCATCCCGAGCGACGGCGGACAGTCGACTATGATGAAGTCGTATTCGTCACGCACCACGTTGAGGGCGTCACGCAGCCGAGTAGCGCTGTCGTCTGCATCGAGCAGGTCGCGCTCGACGCCAACCAGATCCTGTGTCGCCGCAATGACGTGCAAGTGTGGCAACTCGGTCTCGTAGATGACATCGGCGGTCTCGATCTCGCCAAGGAGAAGCTCATAGGAGCCCTCCATCTCCTCGTCGGCCGGGTTGCAACCGACACCGGTCGAGGCATTGCCCTGCGGGTCGAGGTCGACGAGAAGCACGCGCTGCTCCGCAACCGCGAGGCTGGCCCCCAAGTTCACAGCCGTCGTCGTCTTCCCTACGCCGCCTTTTTGATTGGCGATCGCAACCACCCGACTCATGGATTGCGTCTACCAGCGCCGCCGGTGGCTTTCAATCTCGTCCGTTTTTTTTGCCATCTCGATCCCCGTGGGTAGGGTGTGCTGCAGTGTAGGATAAAGTAGTCAGATGCCATACCAAGAACGCTTGGCTAGCTGGCTAAAAAGGGGGGGACATGCGCCGGAGAGGACCGAAGAGCTATTCGTCACTTGCCGAGTTCGAGCGCGAAGAACTCCGGCGTCATCACAAAGCCGGATGGTCCCTCGACGATCTGTATTCCGAAGCTTCCTTCGAGCCAGGCGAGGACGACTCGCTCAAGAACGACGAGCCCGAAGAGCTCGATTTCGACTTCGACTGAAAACGACTCCCGAATCAGGCGCCGCCGATTCAGTCGAGCGGACCGCCGCCGGGCTGAAGCGTGTGCACCTCGTGGCCCCAATCGGCTTCGTGCTG
>CAXMND010000111.1:0-6229 GCA_964194675.1 uncultured Coxiellaceae bacterium
GACTACATGGGTGTGAATGAAATCGTCTATCAGGAGAACGGCGTGACGATTCGCTCCCTCCCGGCCATCCACGCTCTCGACGGTCCGGTGAGTTTCATCGTCGAGTGGAACGGTTTCAATTTCGTGTTTGTAGGGGATACCTATCCGAACAAGTGATATGCGAAGTATGCACATGATGCCGACCTGGCGATTCACGAGTGCTTCATCGCCGTCCCCGACATGATCACCAAGTTCAAGTTCACGCCACAAAGCGCTCTGATGGTGGGCACCCAAATCCACACCGCACCTGAAGCGTTTGGCAAAGTGATGTCGCTCATCCAGCCGCGGATGGCGGTGGCTTATCACTTCTTCAAAGACTTCGACACTACAGCGGCGATCAGTGATCGTATCCGGACTACCTATGACGGTCCGCTGAGTCTCTCGATCGACTACATGGTGTGGAACATCACCAAGGACGATATTCGCGTGCGAATGGCGATTGTCGATGAAGACGTCTGGCCCCCTCCGGCCACCGAGAAACCGCAGCTGCCCGATTCAAGTATCAGGATTCCCTATTCGGACGAGATCGTGGGCGGCAAACTGGACGTGCAGGACGTGATTCAGCCCACGTATGACGAGGTCAACAAGAAGTACGGACTCAACGAGAAGCAGGACTGAATGCGCGTCGACTCCTCAGCCCCCCTTTTTCGGCTACCATGCTCGACTGCGCGTATACTGTTTTCGAGGGTTCGGTCCGAAGCCGGTCTGGGCTCCAGAAGTTTGCGGAGGTATTCATGTCCAAGAAAACGGCAGTCGCAGCGATCGTCCTCGGTGTAGCCTTCAACAACTACGTCTACCTGCATGACCTGATCTTGCAAAAATACGAGGGAGGTCTCATCGACCTTGGCGCCAAAAGCGCCGTCGCTATTTCAGTGGCGGTGATCGTCATCTTGATTGGTGTCGGGGCTCTGGCTCGCGACTCGTCTGGCTGAGCTAGGGAGGCCTGGTAACGGCTGGCCAACGCGCTAAACGTAGTCGCATGAGGAATACCGGAACACGCCATCCGCTGGATCGGCTGTTCATCGTTGCCTTCTCGATCTTCGCCTTCACATCACTGATCTTGGAACAGTGGATCGTGTTTGGTGTCGACCTCAGGACGGCAAGCGACCCGCTCGGACGGGCCTGGCGCTGGTATGCCGAAACACTTGACCCATTGTTACTCGACCGTTTGCTCAGCATTCGAGTGATGTTCGGGATCGATGCCTTTGTCTTTGGCACCTTTTATTTGGTGTTGGTGTACGCGTTTGTGCGGCGGCGCAATTGGATCCGCTTGCCAGCGCTACTTTTTGCATCCGCCATGTTCTATTCGGTCGTCGTATACGTCTTGATGGAAGCGTTCAGTGAACATGCGGAGCAGACCAACCTGCCGATGGTCTTGTTGATCGGCTCACCATACACTCTCATGCCGTTGCTCTTGATCTACCGAATGTGGAAACCGAACCCATTCGGGTCGGTTCAACGATAACAGCCTTCTGTAACGGGGAGGTATCGGGGAAGTTCCGGTAAGATTTGTGGTGCGAGCGTATGTCATTCAATCACTGGACTTTCCCCTATCCGTCGCAGCGCATGCCGGTGTTCGCACGGAATGTCGTGGCGACTTCACAGCCTCTGGGGGCCCAGGCAGGTGTGAACATCATGAGGCGCGGGGGCAACGCCGTGGATGCTGCGTTGGCTACAGCAATTGCCCTGACCGTCGTTGAGCCCACGATGAACGGGATCGGGAGCGACGCGTTCGCCATCGTCTGGGATGGCGATACGCTGACCGGTCTCAACAGCTCAGGTCGCTCACCTCGCGCATGGACACGCGAGCACTTCGACCAGCACCAAACGATGCCATCCTTTGGCTGGGACAGTGTCACCGTTCCCGGTTGCGTGGCTGCTTGGACGGCTCTTTCCGAGAGGTTCGGCGTGCTGCCCTTCGAGGACTTGTTCGAGCCCGCGATCGAGTACGCGGAGCAGGGCTTTCAGGTAGGCCTGATCACCGCCGGGGTCTGGGAGCGGTTTGCGGCACTATTTCGCTCGTTCCCCGGATTTCAATCAACCTTCGTATTCGACGGCAGGACGCCGCATCCCGGCGAGCTCGTGCGACTACCTCACCACGCGAAAACGCTGCGAGAGATCGCCGCATCTCGGGGCGAGTCGTTCTACCGCGGCGACCTGGCGCAACGCATCGCCCGACATGCGTCGGAGACCGGAGGACTGCTTGATGCCGCAGATCTCGCCGAACACGAACCCGAATGGGTCGACCTCATCGGAATCGACTTCGCCGAGCATCGCCTGCACGAAATTCCCCCTAACGCACAAGGAGTCGCCGCGCTGATCGCCCTCGGGGTCCTTCAGCGAACCGGGATCACGGAGACGGCCGTCGACTCAGCCGAGAGCCTGCATCTGCAGATCGAGGCGATGAAGATCGGGATCGCGGAAGCTGCGGCGCATGTGGCCGACCTCGAGTATCTGCGGGTCGACCTGGACGAGCTATTGAGTGATGCCTATCTTGAAAGCCACGCCGCCAACGTCGACCCGAACGTCGCACGCGAGCACGGCAGTATGCTACCGACCTCGCCGGACACGGTCTACCTGAGCGCCGCCGATGCCGATGGTCGAATGGTCTCGTACATCCAGTCGAACTTCTTCGGCTTCGGCTCGGGCATTGTGGTTCCCGAAACCGGCATTGCCTTCCAGAACCGTGGGGCGGGTTTTTCGCTCGAACGTGGCCACGTCAATGAGGTCGCGGGTGGAAAGCGCCCTTTTCATACGATCATTCCAGGCTTCGTCACGAAATCCGGTGATCCGACCATGAGCTTCGGCGTCATGGGCGGCTCAATGCAGCCTCAGGGGCACGTACAGATGATGGTGCGCGTATTTCTCTACGACCAGAATCCGCAAGCCGCTGTGGATGCGCCTCGATGGCAGGTCATGGGAAACGGGCTAGTCGCTGTGGAGGGGGGGTTCGCGCCCGAGGTGCTCGACGGTTTGAAAGCGCGCGGGCACAAGGTGGCCGTCGGTGTGAGCGGCGAGTCGATGGGAGGTGCTCAGCTGATCTACAGGATGCAAGACGGCTACTGCGCCGCGTCGGATCCGCGCAAAGAAGGCCAGGCTGTCGGTTTCTGAACAGCGGACTTGCAGAGATCTTCTAGGGCTTGTTAACCGGCGGTGAGCGACGGACCGCGATCCGAGAGTACCTTGGATTCAAAGGCGATAAGGCGCCTGACGCCACTACCGCCTTGTCGATTCGACGGAGTTACGGGAGCTGGTCGACGCATTTGCTAGGCGGCCACATGGGCGCGACCACTAGCTTCCCTGTGTTAGCCCACTTGCAGGGGTCGTGGAAGGGCCCCAGGATTGTAGTACCAGCTTATGGGTTGGCACGAGGAATCCCATGGTCAAGGATCTGATCAAGGACTGTGGTCTGCGACGGAGCTCGCTTCCCGTCTTGGCGGCTGTGGCAGTTCTCCTCATCGCATGCGGCAGTGCCGCGACGGGCGACCGTGGCGAGACGGGTTTGCACGTGGCGCTCGTCGTTCCGCAGGATGGTATGGCGGAGATCACCGGCGTATTCTTTGAGGTTACGAACGATCTTGGCGAGGCGCGGGAAGCGCTGTTCTCACTCGAGGAGGAGCCCTTCCTGTGCCTGTTGGACCGGAGTTTTGTGGGATTTGCCTGTACCGATTGGCTCGTCCGCCTCGAGCCGGGCGACTACACGGTCACCGCGACCCCCCTGAAAACGGGCGGATCTCCATCCGACCTTTTTGTCGTGGCCCAGGGCGGCGCGTCGGTGCTTCCAGGAATGACCACCGAACTCGTACTAACCGGGGCAAGGAAACACGGAGCGCATTGAGCTCCGGCTAGCTTCACCCTGAACGGCGGGGCATGGG
Source organism: uncultured Coxiellaceae bacterium (assembly GCA_964194675.1). Taxonomy (GTDB): domain Bacteria; phylum Myxococcota_A; class Polyangia; order Polyangiales; family Houyiibacteriaceae; genus SG8-38. The sequence goes on from CAXMND010000111.1 coordinate 3,915, forward strand.
GAGATATGAGGGGGACCTGAGGTGAAGCGCATGTCCTCGACCGACGAAACTCCCATCATCGATATGTGGGCTCCGATCGTTCCGACCGCGGAGCTCATGGCCGACTTCGCAGGCTTTCCTGAACCGATGCTCGGATATCTGCGGGTGTTCTTCAAACGTGAGCCGACGCTCGACATCGTCCGGGACTTCGCTCACGGATTGATCCAAGACGACGAGACCATTGTCGCGGAACTCGACGGAGCCAACATCGTGCGAACTCTGATCACCGGTTTCGACGAGACCTCTACCGCCGGCGGACGCTTTATTTCGAATGAGGCAATCGCGGCGATCGTGGAACGACAGCCGGGTCGTTTTCTTCCGTTTGCCGGAGCCGACATCATGCGTCGCGCAGAAGCTCTGCACGAGCTCGAGTACTGGGTGAAGGAAAGGGGCTTTGTCGGTTTGAGCCTCCGTCCATTCATGATCGACCTTCCCGCGGACGACAGGCACTACTATCCGTTCTACGCCAAATGCGTCGAGCTTGGGATTCCGGTCAGCGTTCATGCATCCGCGAACTGGACCACAGTAAGGTCGAGCGAGCTCGGTCATCCGCGTCATTTCGACCGCGTTGCATGTGACTTTCCGGAGCTGAAGCTGATCCTCAGTCACGCGGGGTATCCGTGGGTGCTCGAGGCTTGCCTCCTCGCTTGGAAACATCCGAACGTCTACTTGGAGCTCGCAGCGCACCGCCCAAAGTACTTCACGGCGGTTGGTGCTGGCTGGGAGCCGCTACTCCGCTACGGACAGAGCACCATCCAGGATAAGATTCTCTACGGCACCGGAGCGTTCTTGCTTGGGAGGCGGTCTGCCGACCTTCTAGCAGAGATGCGCGCGCTTCCGATCCGTCCCGACATCCTCGAGAAGTGGCTGTGGCGAAACGCAGCCACCTTGATGGGCATCGATCTCGGCTGATGGATTAAGCTCTGGGCGAAGAGTCTCAACTACCCTGGCTAGCGCTTCGGCGGGCGTGCGATGACGCGACGCTTCAGACGCAGCGCCCGTACTCACCGTTCGTCTGGAACAGCCTATTGGAGTGCAGGAACGGCGGTGACCTGGGAGCAGCTGGCTTCGAACGTGCGCAAACCGTCGACCATGCCCACTTCTTCGGATGTGTCGGGGGCCCACGAGATGGTTTTCACCGGCGCACCGACATACGCGAGGAACATGCACATCTCCTTGTCGCCGTCGTTGCCAAAAACCAGCACCCCGTCCGTGGTGTTGTTATAACCGCAGGTCACTTTCAAGCCGGGTGCCCCGTTTGCGAAGATCGGCGGATCGACGGCCGCACCTAGGCTGTCTCCGGCGGTGCTTTCGGTTTCCATGATCAGGCGCTCACTACCATCTTCGTCGACATAGCTGAGACCGAAGTAGTTACCCCATGAGTGGTAGTGCCCGAGGACGTAGTAGATAGCGAAGTCGTCGCTCGTGCCGACGCTATAGCCAGGCTCGCGGTGACGCCCGAATCCTCCAGTTGGCTGGTCCACACTTCTGATCCGTCCAAGACGTTTTTCGCGTAGATGAACCCGGCCCAGTCCGCGAAGTGAACAACACCGCCTACGACAACCGGCGTGGAAGTTACCTCGGTACCCGTGTGCTCCCACCGCATCTCCAAGTCGGCAACCGTGTCCACACCGATAGCGGTCTCGACGGGGTTGCTGCGCGTGTGGTGCAGGTCGCGTCCGAAAGTGGGCCAGTCGCTTTCGGGAGTCCCGACGGTACCAGCTCCCCCGCCGCTATCGCTGCAGGAGGCTACGAAGACCGAGATTGCGAGACCAAGGAAAACAGAAAAGCTAGGACGTATCATGCCGCAACCATCACCCGAGGGAGGGTTGTAGCACAAGGGTTAGTTGCGTGGCGGAATGCGCCGGGCTCACGCTCGCGGGACGAGCTTCATCGGCAGACTGTCTAGCGGTCTGCTGAACGGGAAGTACTGGAGCTTCGCCGGGAAGTAGTCTTCTTTCGCGAACTCCATTCGGTAGTTGCAGGTGATCTCTGCGAAGGTTTGCATGAAGAGGAGCCTCGCGAAGTGCATCCCGATGCACTTGTGGGCACCGCCACCAAAGGGAATCCACATGAAATTGTGGTTCCGATCCTCGTTCACCCCTGCACTGAAGCGCGTCGGGTCGAAGGTATCTGGGTCGCGCCAGAACTCCTCGAGCCGATGGATGTATGTGCCCGGTACACAGATTATGGTGTCGGCCGGGATCCGCACTCCGTCGAACTCGCACTCTCGGATGGTTCGCCGGAGGAACATCGAAACAGGCGGGTGCAACCGT
>CAXMND010000112.1:0-11231 GCA_964194675.1 uncultured Coxiellaceae bacterium
AGCATCTGCTCGACGCGGTTGTTGTGGTCGGTCATGGGGTTGCTCTGTTGGAGAGGGTCCTGCGTGCAAGGGCGATGATAGCCCACGCTCTCCCGCCGCCATGCAACGCTCCCGCCCGCGCGACCCTATTAAGCGGGCGGCTCCCAATCCACTGCAAAACGGCCCCCTAAAGATCGTGTCGGCGCGGTGGCTGACGTCGACAGCCTCAAAGAGGGCGGACGTTCTCTGCACGTGGCCCCTTGGGACCTTGGCCTTCGTCGAATGAGACCCGCTGTCCCTCGCGCAACTCCTCGAAGCGCACGCCTTCCACGTTCGACATGTGGAAAAAGATTTCGTTGCCGGGAGAGGTTTCGATGAACCCGAAGCCTCGGTCCGTGAGGCGCTTGATTGTACCTTCAGCCATTTTATGTTCGTTCCTACCCGAGATTGTCGGTGACCCCGGTAGCTCGCAGCCGTTGTGGTAGCGAGGGTGGAAATCACCCCGAGAATAGCTTCCTAGCCCAAATCGCGTCCGATGTCTGCCCCCACCCCCACGCTCTCCCGCCGTGCCGCAGCCTTCCCGCCCGCGCGACCCTCTGGCAACGTGCCGGACGCACCCGGAGTAACCGCCTAGACGGCAAGGGTGTTCGATCCTACACGCCGAAACGAGTCTGCGACTACCAGAAGCTCATTGCCCAGGCCGCGTTTACATCTGGGTACACGTGCAGGGCCTATGATTGGGGCGTTGTGCAGCGGTCCCGGCGGAGACGACCACTGCCCGCACCCGATGCGCGCCCGCGCCCCAAACGCAAAACGGAAACAAAAGGCCACCTTTCCAGCGGCCTCCGGGACCTGATACGGCGCGCTGTTTCCCGGTGAACTATTACGTATGCCCAAAAAGAGGACCCCTTGATAGGGTCCAGCCCATCGCCTGGAGGTGGCCATGAAGCCACTGGTCGCACTACCGCCGAGGTTAGCCGAGGAGTTGTGATGGGACGTCTAGTTTTGCATTGGGTCTGTGTCTTCGCGTTGGGCGTGGTGCCGTTGGGTGGGTGTGTTGAGGTCGTCGTCCCGGACCCGGGGGGTAACGGTGGAACCAGCGGCGAAGGTGGCGCCGGTGGTGCAGGCGGCACGGGCGGAAACGGGTTGGTCGAGCTCGTGAGAGTTCGGGTCAGTGCGATGGACGGATCCGAGCCTGCTAACATCTCGAGCGCAACTCACCCTGGGCTGTTCGCTCTGGATCCACGAATCGAAGCTGCAGAGATCACCTACCTGAACCCCAACGCGATGGACAAGGGAGACGAAGGGCCAGCAACGTTTTTTCCTGCGCTGACGCCTGACCCTCCACAAAATCCCGCCGGGTACATCGAGCTCACCATCACACCGGCCGCAGGCGAGCCCATTGCGGCGCGGCAGGTCACGTACACCACATCTGCGAAGTTCCCGAACAACCCGAGCAGTCTACAGCTGCGCTCGAGCGAAGATTCGTTTGCCACCGTGCTTTCGACCATCCAAACCGATCAAGAGCGAACGGAAACGGTGCCCGCCAACACGACGCTTGGCGACGCCCCGTTTGCGTTTCGCTGGATAGCCGGAAACGACTTCGGGGAAAATGGTGGCGGAAACTCGGGTTTCTCCACCAACGATATCGTCGTCGAAGGTGATGCTCCGGCGCCATAGCCCGGGATGCCCTCGATGCGGACGGCGAGCCGCTGACGGAGGACCAGCGTGGTGTGACGCGGCCGCAGGGAGCGATGTGCGACGTGGGGGCGTTTGAGGTGCAGCCGTAGGGCTGGGGAGCAACGGCGTGTCGGGGGTTTTTCTTTTTCGCGCTGCGGTAGCTAGACTGGGGGCCTGTGCAAAAACTAGTAATCGTGCTGGCGTTGATGACGGCGAGCTGTTCGTCGAGGGATGAACTGCAATCGTCGAGCGATGAACTGCAAGCCCGATTGCGAGCTGAGATGGATCTAGACGCTGAGCTTGCCAGGTGCGGTGAGATCCCACTTCCCGAGTCTGAAAGTAATCCCGAATTCAGGCGATGGCTGCGGTGTACAGACCAGGTGCGAGCACGTTGGTGCGTCGCCTATCCCAAAGCCTGCGCGTGCAAGCCGGACTGGTTTCGCGAAAGTGTGCGGCCCGGAAATCCCCGGCGCTGCGCGGAGCAGAATGCCTGGGTCAGCAAGAAGTTGGACGGATGGTAAGCGCCGTCTTTTTAAACGGGTGCTAGTACGTCCAAACGATTCGCCGGACACGTCCGGGCAAAACATGACCCGGACATGTACCTAGTTGGGTTCGTTGGTCGATATGTAGGTTTGGTCCTCGGCGGGGACGAGGCAGTTTCCGCCGATCTCGTATTGGATTGGCACGGTTTGCCAGTTGACCATACACACGTCCATGTCGTCACACGTTTCGAGGCTGGCTGTCGCCTGGAAGTGCAAGTGAGGGGCGGTGGACCTGCCAGTGGTCCCAAGCAGTCCAATCGGAGCGCCGCGCTGGATGTACTGGCCGACCTGCAAGCCCGAACTGAGCAGGTGCATGTACCAGCTCACGTCGCCGTCTTGGTGTTCGATCGCCACGTGATTCCCATATGGCGGACAACTCTGAGGGCACGGGGGGAACGACAACACCCCGCAGTACGGACAACTGAGGGTAACGCCGTTCACCACCCTGACCACCTTGCCACCGCGCGCGGCGACGAGTGGGTCACCCTGGTCGCCGCTCAAGTCTAGAGCCCACTCTTGAACCTTGCCCACGTTGTGCGAGGCCGTCCCCCCGTTGCCCTGATTAACCTTCACCGAGACCCCGTTCGGGTATGGAAGTCGATAAAAGGCGCAAGGCATCGAAGGACCCGTGTCGATGCCGTCGCGGACGAGCATCTGAGGGAGGGTGCAGACATGGGCAAATGGCTGCCCGTTACGCGTACCGGTGATATGCGCTCCGGCGAGACCTGGTGAGGTCCGCCGTTGCCCTGGGCTGAGGAATGAACCGTACATGGCAAACGGTTCGTTCCTTCCTACAGTTTCGCCTTGCACGGGGGTTCCGTTGATGATCTTCGGACCCACCGCTGCGAAAGTCACAGGCAGCGGCAAATCGGAATGCACGAGCATGCCGGCGACCATCGCCGGCTCCCATGTCGAATACTCATCGTCTTCGAGCTTGAACGCGGGTTTGTCGTAGCCGACATCGCAAAAATCTCCCGGTTGGCGGACGTAGACCGTTGGGTCGTCGAACTCGAGCAGCACCTCGTCTGAGCAATCCCACACCGGTTCTGCGGGGCCGATTTCGCCGGATTGACGGTTGGGTTGGCCGAACTCGCCAAACTCTGGGTCGGGAACACACGTGCTCGTGAACTCCCAAATCTTGAGCGTCGCAGGCGTATCCGGGTCGATATTGGGAGGAAAGAGGATCGGCGCACGGAGCGGCGTATCCGCATCTCCATGCTGGAACGCCATGATGCGAGTGCGCGGCTGCCCGAGGCCATCGGTATATTCGAGAACCAGCTGATACGCGTAGATGATCTTCATGTCGACCCCGCCGGGCCCCTGTCCCTCCAAATCCTGCTCGGTCGGACACCCTCGGCTTTGGGCACCGATGGACATGCCGCGTTCGAAATCGTAGTAGCCCTTGTCATTGAAAAAGCCGTCGAGCGGCAGGGGGTCTGGGCCGGCAATGTCGGGACGTAGTGTGACGCGAAGCTGAAGGCAACCATTGTAGGTCAGGTGGTCGGGAAGGATGATAAAGGGGGACGGCATCGTTGTGATCCGAGTGCCCAAGAGAACGTCTGCGAGTTGTATCCCTTCGATCGAAACCTCCCTGCCCTGGCCCATCCGATGCTCGCCGTCCTCTACGATGTTTGGCCCAAGGAAAATGACCTCCCCGCTTCGGAGCACCACGACCCGCAAGTCGTCGTGGATCGATTGAACGATACCGTTCACCGTCCTGGTGCCCATCTCTTGATCGCAGACTTGAGTCACCAGGCTGAGCGCCTCGTTGGCATCATCCACCAACGCCGTGACCTTGTCCGCGTGAAGGGTCCAAATGAGGTAGCGAGATGCTTCATGATTGACCTCGTCCGGGAGCATCGCTCCAGCCGGCGCCGGTGGGATCACGCTCTCGAGCTCGGTTAGGAAGTCCTGCATCTCCATGTTCGCGCCATCGATCAAATCGACGACCGACTGGAAACCGGGAACCCCCATGCATGGATCGTCGTCGACGAATGCACGCACCGCGACGCCCAAGGCAAGCCGTGCTTCTTCGAGGCCATCGAGCACAGCCGGAGGCACACCGGCAATCGAGCGAATCTCTTTGACCCCGTCGTCGATGGGCGCAAGCAAGTGCCGCTCATCTTGTATGATGTCGGTAGCCGAGCAGCCCGGCGTCAGTTGGGTTGCGTTTGCCAGTGTGGTCGAACAGGGGTCCTCGTCATCCGGGACGCCGTCGAAGTCGGAATCGAGCGGTCCACCGTCTACGCCACCGTCGTCGACACCACCGTCCATGTCTCCACCCGCGGAGCCGGAACTCGTACACGCGGAGGCAAGAACGGCAAGGACGATCAGCGCCAGGAGGAGCGCTCCACGTCGGTGAAAATGGAGCATGGGAGTCGAGTATACGCCCGCGCCATTGCGACCGTCAAAGCGTTCTCGAGCGCACTACCCTTAACTTGAGTGTGTGGTCCGTTGAAAGTCGTTGCGGGAATGCTCGGTCGCGATGATGGCGCGTTGCGACGCGGTGAGCTGCCGGCGACGCACATTCTTCGACCAGCCGTGTGAACGAATCGCCCAGCACAGATGTTGCCCGCGCCCGGTACGTTCCGAAGTCTCCGAAACCGAGATAGGTCGGACGTCACCGGCCGTTACCCTTCTTCTTCTCGAGGACCTCGACCAGGGTGGGTACTCCCTTCCGTTCGCGCTCCTTGATCTCCCAGGCGACCTGACCGAGCTCGATCTTCTCCAGAAGCTGAACCAGTGTTCGCAGTTCATCTGTCGGGAGCCAGCTCGTGTCCATCTCCTCCTCTGGATCCTCCTTCCGCTCTGGCTCTGGAGCCGCTGCTCGGAACTCATGCGGGTACTGTGAAGACAGAAGCTCACGTGCCGCTCTCGTCTGTTGAGGCGACATCGGGTCCAGCGCCGTGACCTTCAACGCCTCCAGAATCTCGTCCTTGAGGTGAGCGCGCGCTTCGGCGACGTCGAGAGCGAAGGCAACGAAGGCTTCGTCCCCGCCCTCGCCCTTGTCGATCCAGCTCTTGAGAGTGGCCAGGCCAACGCCCGCTTTGGAGGCAGCTGAGGCTAAGCTCGGGTTCTCCTTCAACGCTGAAACGATGAGGGCGTGAAGTTCAGATGTGTACTTTGAAGTGGTCATATATACCCGTGACTGCACTGAGACCCGCCTTGTCCCGAGCTCGCGCGAAGAGGGCATCGTAACCCGTGAGACTTAGGCCCTTCGGGAGCGGGTTATCATGGCGGTCCACCTGAAGGGAAAGCGGACCCGCACCAACACGCGACGCAACCTCCCGGTACTTTCGCCGGACAGTTTGGTCCAGCAGACGGTCCAGCACCCCACCCGAAGCGAGAACGGCGCCGCCGCAATCCCCCAGCAATACCAGGGGATTGTGGTTTGGCGCCGTTCGCACGTCGGTAGGCCCTCAGGGCCCCTTTTTCTCGATGCTTCAGCTCGCGTAACTCAGAGAACGAGGTCCTTGAGTTTCTTGAGCGGCGTCGCCCGGATCTTCTTAGACGCTGGCTTTGGCGGGAGCATCATCTCCTCGCCGGTCGCCGGATTGCGCCCCATCCGAGCTGGCTTGGCCGGAATCTTACGAACCTTGAGTTTGATCATGTCGGGAATGACGAACTCCCCCGGGCCACGACGACCAAGCTCTTTCTTGACTAGCTCCCGAAGTGAATCGAAGACGCTGGCCACTTCCTTCTTGGTCAGGCCGCTCTTGTCGGCCAGCTCGCTCATGATCTGGGCCTTCGTCATTCGCTTGCCCGCTACCATAATTCCCTCCTAACTCTGCGGCTTGTCCATCAGTACAATAAAGCCCCCAAAAAAGAGCCCTGGACAGGCACGGCGCCATCTATGCCTAAGCTTTTTCGCCCTGACAAGGGGGTTTGTGAGGTTTCTCAAAGAAAATTTCAGGGGTTAAGCGTTGATCGGTCGCGCGCGCTCGCTGATCTGAGGGCCTAGCCGTCGCCTTGCCGGGGGGTTTCTCACAAGCCGTCCACAGGTTTCCCAGCAAACATGTGTGGGTTCGTCACCTTCGCTTCATCAAACCGAATCCGCTTTGTTTTCCAAGGTTCCATCCGCAAACCTCGACAAAACTTGCAGATTTCGACCACCCCTGGAGATGGCTCAACGCCGTTTTCCCACAGGCTTCACGGTGGATGGACCGGCCCGCACAGCCTCCATGAGAGCCTCATTACGCGCCGTCATTTCGCGCTCCTCGGAGGGCGTCGCGTGATCGTATCCAAGGAGATGGAGCAGCCCGTGAGCTAGCAAAGACGTGACTTCTTCGATGATCGGGCGATCGTGCTGACGTGCTTGGCGGGTGGCGGTAGGAAGAGAGATCACCACATCCCCGAGGACCCCCCCATGGAGATCGGGTCCCGGCCCCTCCCTCATTGAAAAGGCCAGAACGTCGGTGGGCTTGTTGATCTTCCGATAGCGCCGGTTGAGCTTTCGGATCGTCGCATCGTCGCACAGGAGGATGGAAAGCTCCGCGTCCTCCAGCCCCAGCGCGCTCAGCATTGCTTCGCCGCGCCATGCGAGGTCCGGATGACGCACGGAACGACGCTCGAGGCCACTCGACCTGAGCCAAACCGGCATGGCTTGCTAGTGCGGCGGCGCCGAGTTTCCGTCAAGTCGGCCCGGGGATGCCGCAGCGGTGGCAATTGCTATGCTCGAGCGGTGTTCGAAACCGTTCTCATCCTGCGACGCGGAGAAGCCGCCACCCGTGTCGCCCGCACCTGTCGGCGCATGGGCATAACCTCGATCGCTGTGGCCGCGAAGGACGAGCCTATGAGCCGACATGCCGATGCGGCGGATCGATCGATCGGGGTCGAGCTCGGTGCGACTGGGTCCATCCCGGCCGACGAACTCACGGGGATCCTCGAGCAGGCAGGTGCCGACGCGGTCCACCTCGGCTATCAAGGGCAACCCCAGATGTGGGAGCTCGCAAGCGCAGCCGAGAAAGCTGACCTCGCAGTGGTCGGCACCGATCTAGACGTCTTGGGGGCGTTGACCGATCCGACGACGGTGCGATCGGCAGCCGAGCGCGCGGATGTGCGGACAGTCAGCGACTCCGAGCCTCCGTATCGCCCCCGAGAAGTCGGCGTGCTCGTCGCGGCAGACTCGCATGGTGAGACGATCGCTATCGCCGAATGCGACCGAAGCCTTGCGACGAGCGAGCATGCCTTGATCCACGAGAGTCCCTCGCCAGAGCTGTTTTTCCGACGCGACGGAGAGGCGTTTCGACTGGCCCTCTTCGATAGCGCCCGCCGCCTCGCTGCGGAGCTCCGATACGCGGGCCTTCTCGAAATTCGGTTTCAGCTCGATCCGGACGGACGTGCCTGGGCCTCGGGCGTGTCGATTGGGCTACCGCGACAGCACACACTGATCGAAATGGTGACGCGGGTAGACCTCGTGGGGCTACAGTTACGCATCGCGTCCGGCGAAAAGATTCCCGAAGATGTGAGGTCCCTCGAGCCTCGAGGGCATGCGATCGGGGCGTCGATTGTGGCGCTCGATCAAACCGACGCGCCGGTCGAATCGTTTTTCATTGCCCCCGCACCGCACGGCAGGGTCCAGACAAACGCATCGGCCACCATTGAGCTTCCGCTACCGGCAGAGGACCGCCCCCTGATCGCCAAGCTCACGACGTACGATCCCATCCGGCATCGCGCCCTCCTCACGATGGACCGCATGCTTGCTGAAATGCGGGCCGAGCCATTCGCCACCAACGTGCCCAACCTCCGCCGAATCCTGGGGGACTACACCTTTCGCGCAGGCCAATACGACACCGAGTCGGTCGAACGGTTGATGCGGGCATAGGGGCGGCTACGCGGCGAACGTCGACTTGCCCGCGTACGTCGCGCCATCGCCGAGCTGCTCCTCAATTCTGAGGAGTTGGTTGTATTTGGCGATGCGCTCCGACCGCGAGGCCGAACCCGTCTTGATCTGTCCCACTCCCGTCGCGACGGCCAAGTCGGCGATGAACGTATCTTCGGTTTCCCCGCTTCGGTGAGAGATGATCGAGGCGTACCCATGAAGCGCCCCCAATCGGATGGTGCTCAGGGTCTCGGTCACCGTTCCGATCTGGTTCACTTTGATCAGAATCGCGTTGGCGACACCCCGGTCAATGCCCATCTGAACGCGGCTCGTATTCGTGACGAAGAGGTCGTCCCCGACGAGCTGGACCTGGCTCCCAAGACGGTCGGTTTGAACCTTCCAGCCGTCCCAGTCGTTCTCGTCCATGCCATCTTCGATGCTGATGATCGCGTACTTCGAACAGTAGTTCGCGTAGATGTCGACGAGTCCCGCCGCATCGACAGGCTTCTTGTCGAACGTGTATCGGCCCTTGCCCTTGTCGTAGAATTCGCTCGCCGCGCAGTCGAGCGCGATCGCAATCTGTTCACCCGGACGGTATCCGGCCGCTTCGATCGCACGGGCCACGAACGAAAGCGCCTCCTCGTTCGTCGAGAGCTGCGGGGCGAAACCTCCTTCGTCGCCGACACCGGTCGCGTGGCCGGATTCCTTGAGAAGCTTCTTGAGGTTGTGAAACGTCTCTACTCCCGCACGAAGGGCTTCCGCGAAACTGTCGAAGCCCACGGGTACGACCATGAACTCTTGGATCTCGAGGCCGCTGTCGGCATGCGCGCCGCCGTTGATGATGTTCATTAGCGGCGTTGGAAGGACGTGGGCTTGCGCGCCGCCGAGGTACCGCCACAGCGGGAGACCTACGGCGTCTGCACCCGCACGCGCCACCGCCATCGAGACTCCCAGAATCGCGTTCGCACCGAGTTTCGATTTGGAGTCGGTTCCGTCGCAGTCCAGCATGACCTGGTCGACACCGCCTTGGTCGAGCGCATCCAGGCCCACCACCTGCGGTGCGATCTCGTTCACGACATGGTCGATGGCCTGCAATACCCCTTTGCCGAGGTAGCGACTCTTGTCTCCGTCGCGCAGCTCGATCGCCTCGTGCTCGCCGGTCGATGCGCCCGACGGCACCGCGGCTCGGCCGGTCGCGCCACCCATGAGCTCGACGTCGACCTCGACGGTTGGATTCCCTCGCGAATCGAGGATTTCGCGTGCTCCCACTGCGATGATCTCGGTCATGAATTCACCTCCGGCTCGCCTTAGCGGTTGTCCGGGAGGCACGCAAGGATGCCGATGCTAGGCTCCGCCCCGATGGGCGCCCTACTCTTCATTCCTTGGTTTCGCTTGGAACCCTGGGACATCCCCTTACCATTTACCCTTCCCGTTTTGGGAGACACCCTTTCGATCCAGCCGTTTGGCGTCCTGGTCGCGACCGGAGTTCTCCTCGGCGCCTGGGTTGCGGGTCGCTTCGCGCAGCGAAACGACCTCGACGTCACCGCGACTGGAGACCTCGTCACGTACGCAGTCGTGGTCGGATTCATCTCGGGGTACTTTCTGAACGGCCTGTTCTACGAGCGGGAGTCGCTCATTCGGGTGCTCCAACATCCCGCCGAGCTCTTCACGACCTGGCTCGGACTCTCTAGCTACGGAGGCTTTTTTGGGGGGATCCTCGGATGTTTCATTTGGCGCTGGCGCACGAAGCGTCCCCTGTTGCCCTACGCCAACGCACTGTGTTTCGGATTACCGTTCGGATGGCTCTTTGGCCGGATTGGATGCTTCGTCGTTCACGATCACGCGGGAAAGGTCACTGACTTCGCGCTCGCCATCTCGGAGTACCATTTCGGCGCACCGCCCTACCAGCCGCGGCACGACCTCGGTCTCTACGAGGTGATCTACTCCACGCTCATCATCGTGCTGTTCGTTTCGCTCGAGCGGAAACACCGTCGTGTGACCGGCTTCTACTGCGCGTTGCTGCCCATCGTCTATGCGCCGGTCCGCTTCTTTCTGGATTTCCTGCGCGCCACGCCACTCGAAGGAGGCGACGCTCGGTACGCGGGCCTGACCCCGGCACAGTGGTCCTCGATTGCGATGCTGCTGATCGGCGTGGCGATCTGGCGGAACATCGCCAGGAACCCAGCGACGACGGACGAGATAGCCGCTACTTGAGCGAGACCGCGGTCAGTTGAGGGCCGCCGTCTTCCTGCGTTGCCGGCCGGAAGCCCTCCACGTACGTGTTGTCGCGAGAAAGGTGCTCATGGATCGCGTCGCGAAGCGCGCCACTTCCAAGCCCATGCAAGATGAAAGCGCACGGCTCGGCAGCTCCGTACATCCTGTCCAGAAACGCCTCGGCCATCGCCACCGCGTCATCCACGCGAAGCCCACGGACGTCCAGCGTGTTGTCGCGGGTTCGGATGGTCCTCGTCGCGGCAGGGCGTTGCCCCGAGACCGCGCTAGCTGTGACCTTTGCGACGGTGGTCGGTACTCGCTTGATCGCGCGAAGATCCGACACGTCGACCCAGAGTTTCATCATGCCCGCGGAGACCCGGACCTTGCCGCGCGTCGTGGCTTCCACGACCTCCGCCGCGCTTCGCAAGCGTTGGACCCACACGCGATCACCCACAGCCAACGTCTCGGGGTCGAGCTCCACCGTCTCGATCGGCTCGGGCTCGAGGCTCAGTCGGCGGGCATCGACCTCTCCAAGGAGCTCGCCACCGTCGCGCGTGACCAATCGAGCAGACGCGAATGCCTCCGCCGATGCGTTTTCTCGGAGCTCTTTTTTGGCCGTGTCGAGTCTCCGTTGAACCTCGCGCATTTGGTCGACCAGACGCGCCGCTTCCTGGCCGAGGCCTCGGGCTTCGCGCGCCTTGAGCTCTTCGCGCCGCAGGTCGAGCTTCGCCGTCGCTTCTCCAAGTTGAGCCCGTTCACCCTCGAGAGCCTCTTGCTCCTGCAACGCCGCCCGGGTCGCAGTCTCGAGCTCGGCCACCAGCGTTTCAAAGCTTCGGGAATGCTCGGGCAAGATTCGGCGCGCTTCTTCGACGACCTCGACGGGGATTCCGTAGCGGCGAGCGACCTCGAGCGCGTTCGAACCGCCAGGGACGCCCATTTTCATGCGGAACGTGGGGGCCATGTTCTCGAAGTCGAAGCCCACCGAGGCGTTGCGC
>CAXMND010000113.1:0-21325 GCA_964194675.1 uncultured Coxiellaceae bacterium
TGTCCGCCCCCTGATTTCACGATAGAGAACAAAGCACGCAACTGCCACGTTCTTGGGCGTAAAGTCGCGACTGTTGTTCTGAGCGCTGTCCAACATGGCAGCGTTTTGAGTGGAGCGCTGGGTCAGCGAGGCGACAACCCCCGGTACTCCCGGTACCCCCCTTGACGAACGTAGAACACTGCGAGCGGCGGCGAGTAACACACTCTCTTGGCCGCCCTCAAAGAAGGGCGTTGCGTTGCGCCCGATGACGCGCTTTTCCGTTCATCACCTACCTCATCACTGAACGGACACTCACGCATTAGAGCGAGAACAATTACGCATGCCGGCAGCCTCCGGGTTTTCTATTCTGTAGCGAGCTGCGCGCACTGGGCGGGCCGAACCCGGCTGCCTCGCGCCACTCGCGCATGGCGAGCCGTCGGCAACCCGCGTGAGGGTCCGAGTTCTGTCCGCTGGGTCACCTTCGCGATCATCGCGGCTCACATCTCGCGACGGACAACGTTTTGAGGAACGACAGCGAGTCAGTTTCAACTCGGGACGTGGACGACGGGGCAGCCGACGCCGTAGAACGTGAAACCGTGCCCGTTGCGACCCCGATGACTCTGGAGATCAAGAGCGTCCCGTCACTTCTTGGACTAAAACAAGCTCTCTCAGCCCATTGGGACCACTGGGGGGTGCGAATTGCGCGGTACTAGATGTTATGTCGAGTTGCTCGCAGCGCAGACAGGGCCTTTCAATTGGCTATGCTCCCGGATCGGCCCTGGCCACAAAGACCCTGGGACCGGATCGGCCCACCACTTACTCGGCTGATAACGCTGAGGGTTTTCTCGTGAGGTTCACGAGGTCCCTGACCAGGTCCCTGACTCAGAGCACAACACGAACCTTAGAGTTGTCGTGGGCTTTGTGGTAACTGTCCAGCGGCGTCGTTGTAGTGTTCTCAATTATCAGGAGCCGAGCACCCAATGAAAAAATTAATCATAGTGGCCTATGGCCTTGTCGCCTACACCGTTTTTCTTGGTGCCTTCCTGTATGCGATCGCATTTGTTGGGAATTTCCTTGTTCCAAAGTCGATTGACAGCGGCACCGAGAACGACCTCACGATGTCCCTCATTATCAACGCTCTGTTGTTGGGGGTGTTTGCCGTCCAGCACAGTGTAATGGCGAGGCCAGCGTTCAAAAGTTGGTGGGTGAAAATTGTGGGTACCGCCAGCGAACGCAGCACCTACGTGCTGGTGTCTAGCCTGGCCCTGATCCTGCTCTACTGGCAATGGCAGCCACTACACGCCGTGATCTGGAGCGTCGAGAACGAAACGGTCGCCTACGCCTTATGGGGCGTCTTCGGGTTTGGATGGCTCGTTGTTTTCCTATCGACTTGGATGATCAACCACTTTGAACTGTTTGGGCTCAAACAGATCTATGAAAACCTGAAGGACATCGATTCTCAACCGCCCGCGTTCCAAGCCAAATTTTTCTACGGGTTCGTTAGGCACCCGATCATGGTGGGTTTCATCATCGCGTTCTGGGCGACGCCGCATATGTCCCTTGGGCACTTGATCTTCGCCCTCGGGACGACGGGCTACATCGTCATTGCGGTCGCAGCTTTTGAAGAGAAAGATCTAAAGAAAGCCATCGGGCAAGAGTATGAGGATTACCAGAAAAAGGTCCCCATGTTCATCCCCTTTACGAAGTAACGAGCCTCGCACGAGGTGGGAGGATCCGGACCGACGGTCTTTCTGGCAGGGAACCATTGAATGAGCTGACATCTGCGGCCTGCAGCACCGCTTGCCGCACCTCGCGCGGGTGGAAAGCGGCCTGCCGGCGCGCGCCGATCGCGTCTCGATCGCGCTGTCGACGCAGCGATGCCCCGCGCGCCGAAGCTCGCCGGGCCGACGACGAATGGGGCGGCGTCAATCGGGTCCGCGCGTGCACCTGACGCCGTGACGAACGCGCATCTGGTAGGTGCCCGCCGGGAACTCGACCTCGCGATCGCTCTCTCAGCCCATTGGGACCTGTGCCTCCTCAGAACCCCGTCGACTGCACAATCGTTGACGTTTCCGCGCTCGGGATCAAGCTAACCTACCTGATGCTTCCTTGCTGTACGCCCTGCTCGCGACCGCCAGATCGAGCCTGAAGCCGCAGCGCGAGCTCGTTCTCGAGAACCTCGTGTGCCTCCTGAGAACCACCACTGCCTCCAAGCTTACCCGAGCCGAAATTGTCGGTGACCACATAGGGACCAGAGCCCAGGGCAAGCAGGAGGATTCCAGGGTACTACAGGGTACTCAAGTAAGAGGTCGGGTCGCCTGCGGGTGACAGCGATACGCGGAAAAACCGAGTGTCCGCTTAGGGTTAGCGTATCGCGGCGCGTAGGGTTCGATTCCCACCGCCTCCACTGATAACCATCCGAGATCATTTCGCTTTGATCTCGGGTGGCAAAATCACTGGCAAAAACCTGGTGAGAAACTGCGGTTGTTTCGAGTGTTTCACTTTTTGCCACCGGCAAAACGATCAGGTTGGCTGGGTTGAGATCGACCTCCATCTTGGTGAGTTCACCGCATAGCGTCGACCACTCCCACGACGTGTAGGCATCGATCACTTCGCCTTTCGCGTTGTGCGTCATGAGCTCGACCACTTCCGTACGCGCCGAGGCGTTGCGGCACGTCGAGATAAACCAGCGGCGCAAGCCGTGTGTGAGTCTGTTGGGCATGTAGATCTTGAGGACTTCGGCGTCCGCACGGTGATCCTTGCCCGCCTTGTTCTGCGTTCTCGCTCCCATCGTTGCGGGGTTCGGTACGATGAAGTCGTCGCCGCTCGGAGGCCTGCCGTAGACCTCCGCAAAGCCGCCTAGGCGCCACTCTGCGAGCGCCTTGGCCAGTACCGGGTGAACGGGCACAAAGCGCTCCTTCTCGTGCGAGGCCCGGCCCGTCTTGAGCGGCCGGTCGTCGTACTGGCTCCACACGTGGATGGCCCCGAGCCCGGGCGTCTCGCGGTCGTAGTCGCGCCAGCGACGTCCACACGCTTCGCCAATGCGCATGCCGGTCAGCGCCTGCAGCGTGTTCAAGACCCTTCGGTCCGCGGGAATTCGTAGATCGGTCATCAACGCCACGGCCTCGTGGTGCCGGTACGGGACGCCCCACTTCCCTCGCTTTTTGGGGCGTTTTCGGCTCGGGATGTGCTTACCGGGTTGTGCTCGATCGCGCCTTCGAGGATCGCAAGCTCGAACACGCTCGAGCAAACACCCAGGATGTTCACGATGGACCCATCGGCGTGACGCTGAGATCCGTCCGCCTTCTTTTGACGCTTGAGCTCTCGGATCATGAGCATCAGATCGCGTGCTTCGAGGTCGCCGATCCGTTTGCGTCCGATCAACGGGTCGACATGGTTCTTGAACCGACCGAAGTCTCGATCGGCGTCGCGCACGCCATCTGCTTGCTGTGCTTCCAACCATCGCTCGGCCACGGTGCGCAGTGTCATGCGCGCGCTGGCGCAAACTTCAACTGAATGTGGACATCGAACGTTTCCCCGGGACGGACGCAATCCGGCGCCACTATCTGAGTGGCCAGCTTGGTTTTCGCCATGTCCGCTACAGCCTCACCGAACGACTTGGCGGCGATGACCGTTCCGGGCGTATGTCCGGAGCCGCCAACAATCTGCCCCCAAGCGAGGATTTGAGCCGCGAAATGAGGCGCGTTGGCGCTTTCTCTGTGCCGGGTTGCAGCGCCAATGATTGGATCGCCTCCGCTCGCCAAATACAACGACGCCCGAATTCAGCTGGCAGTCGCGCTCGGAGACATCAGCGACTTCCAGTTCTAGTCAGACTAGGGGCTGTCCAGTCGCAACACGTTAGCTTGATCCCGAGTCCGGAAACGTCAGCGATTGTGCGGTCGACGGGGTTCTGAGGAGGGACAGCGCCCCGTATCGGGCGCGCCTGCCCGACGGTGGCTGGCTATCCGCTCGGCGTTGACTCTGGGTCGAAGCGCACGACTTCCACCGATCCGCGAAACTCGGCCTTCTCGAGAGCCTCCGCGCGTGCTTCGAGCTGCTTGAGTTCATCCATGGCGGAGCTGCAATAATAGCCGTACTTGGCCTTAACCCGTTCAGAGGCGATGTTCAGCGCCTCACGCGCGCGGACCATGAAGGTCTCGACTGGGTACCGCTCCCCAGGAACGAAATAATCACGGATGATCAGTGAAGGGGAATAACACCGCTGGGTTTCCCCGTCGGGCCAGCGAATCTCGAAGTGCATCTCAGGCATGGCGTCGGGCGTGCAGCAGAACGATGTTACCGCGAGAGGCACCGTTGTAAAGACCCAGTGGCCCTTGCGATGCGGAGATTCGGTCACTGTCGCCCGCTGCCACCGTCGTTCGTGTCGCTCCCCTTCCCTTGAGCCGCTCTCGATGGCACTCTCGGGGGCGTCTACCAAGGGAGTGCATGGACTGGGATTGTATTGCAGTAGGGGGTGGCCTGGCGGGTTCTGCGCTCGGTATCGCGCTTGCGCGTGAGGGCCGGCGCGTGCTCGTGCTCGAACGCGAGAAGTCTTTCCGTGATCGGGTGCGGGGAGAGGCCTTCTTGCCCTGGGGGGTGAACGAACTTCGTGAACTGGGCCTCTATGACGAGATCGTCGGCAAGTGCGCCCATCCTGTGCGCTACTGGACTTCCCATGCGCGGGGGCCGAGCCCGCCTCGCGATCTCGAGGCCACCTGCCCGCGCGAGGCCCATTGCCTGCACTTCCTGCACCCCGACCTGCAGGAAACCTTGATTGCCGCGGCTGAGGACACTGGAGCCGAAGTGCGACGAGGGGTGGTAGTAACCAAGGTGGAGCCAGGCCAGAAGCCGAAGGTTACCATGGGCTACAACGGCAAGGAGGAGACGCTCAGCGCATCTTTGGTGGTTGGCGCTGACGGGCGCACCTCCAAGGTCCGAGGCTGGTGCGGGTTTGAGGCAGACAGAGACCCGGAGCGCATGATGGTCGCGGGGTGCCTCCTCGAGGGTACCGATACACCCCACGACTCGGTGCATATCTTCCGGCGTGAAGGTCACGGAGAGGGCGCGCTCGTATTCCCAATCAGCCGCGATCGCCTCCGCATCTATTTCCTCTACCGAAAGCTCGAAAAGCGTCGGGGGCTCTCCGGGGCGACCAATGTCGCCGCGTTTATCGAGTCGTGCAAACGCGTGGGCGTACCCTCGGACTGGCTAGCCAGGGCCAAAGCCGGCGGCCCACTTGCAGAGTTCGATGGAGCTGACCTTTGGGTCAAGCACCCCTACCGCGACGGAGTTGCTTTGGTGGGCGACGCGGCGTCAGCAAACGACCCTTCCTGGGGCAACGGGCTCTCACTTGCGGTGCGAGATGTTCGGACTCTTGTCGATCAGGTGCTCGCAACCGACGATTTGAATCAGGCCGGCCACAGCTACGCTGAGACGCACGACCAGTACTTCGGGCGCGTGAACCGACTCACCCGTTGGCTCACCGATCTCAACTATGAAATCGGTCCCGAGGCCGATGCCCTGCGCGCACGGGCGATTCCCCTCATCCGGGAAGACCCTGCGCGGGTGCCAGACTATATTTCCTACGGGCCTGACTCACCTAGCGACGAGATGGTCCGCAAGCGTCTCTTCGGGGAAGTCTGAGCAACCCTACGCCTGCATGGCTTTGAGATAGAGATTGTGGTGGGCCTCGGCCGCAGCGCGCCAGCTGTACTGGGCAACGGTGCGCAATCCAGCTTGAATGCGCTCGCTCCGGCCCTCACGGCCGAGCGCAGTGGCGATGCCTCGCGCGATGTCTTGGGGGTCGAGAGGGTCAACCAGGACCGCGTTGTCGGTGCTTAGGAACTCGGTCATGGGCGCGATCCTCGAGGCTACGACCGGGGTCCCTGCGGCCAGGGCTTCGAGGGCGGTCAGGCCAAAGCCCTCGTGGAGGGATGCAAACAAAAGAGCATCCGCGCTGCGATACAAGGCTACAAGCTCGTCTTCCTCCACCACTCCGGTCTGGACAATGGCGTCACGCAGCGAGGAGGATGCCGCCAACTCAGCGGTGAAAGCCCGCTGGTAGTCAGCATGGTCGAGCACAGATGCGCCCCCGACAATCACCCAGCGTGCGTTCGGGTGGGCTTCGTGAAAGAGCGCGAAGGCCTTGAGCATACCGAAGGTGTTCTTGCGCTCCTCCACTCCGCCGACGCTCAAAATGACCGGGGAGTCCGGCGCGATCCCATACCGCCCGTAGGCCTGCCTTGCGCGGCTCGCGTCCACAACTTGAAAGCGCGCGGCGTCCACGCCGTTTGGGATGAGGTGGCTCTGACGCTGAAATTTCACGGCGAGCTCTCGCTCCGTTGCTCGGCTAACCGTCAGGAGAAGATCCGCCTCTTCGATCGACCGACGCTGGCAGCGGTCCAGGTACGGGCTTTCAAAGCGTTCCACATGATGAACCGTGCGGACCACCGGGGCCTGAAGCAGCGCCTCCGGTAGTCGAATGAGCGCGTTGGTCGCCAGGCAGTCTTCCGCATGGGCAACGTCGTGGACCGGGCGCTGGGTGGTGAGGTGATCCACAAACTCCTGGATGCGTTGCCGGATGAGTGCGTCTGTCTCGGATGAGGCTGGTGCCGTGGGTATGGGGACGAAACGGCAGCGGAGGGGGCGGTAGAACCCAGCGGGGATCTTGTCGAGGGCATAGAGTGTCACGTCGTGGCCCAGGTCGGTGAGAGCTTCGGCAAGGGCAGCGCTGTGCACGACGCTGCCGCGCGGACGGGTGGAGTAGGTGAACAGCCCAATGGAGAGAGGGCGCCTCACGCGCCGAAGCCGATCAGCGGGGTTTCCGCGAGATCCCAGAAGTCGAGGGTGTGTCCATCAGACACAAGCCGTACACACGAGCCTTCGTCAATCTGGCCAATTCGGTTGCATTGCACGCCGTGTTCGGCGAAGCGCTGCACCAGCTCGGAGGTCTCCGTTCGCGGAGCGGCGAGGAGGTAGCCATAGCTCGGAAAGGTCATCAGCCAGGTCTCGAGTTCTACCTCATGAGGGCGAGGAATCGCGTGGAGGTCGAGCGTCGCCCCCACGCCCGAGCACTCGAGCAGCATGAGCACGGTGCCAAGCACTCCACCCATGGAAATGTCCTTGCCCGCACCGACGAGGCCGGCCTCCGCGAGCTCGGCGAGCAGGCCAATCTGCGCGCGTAGCGCGGCCGGAGTGCGATCGGTGGCGGCGTTCCAGAATGGATGCCCCTTCCACAATTGCCCACGCAGGTCGACAGCCATCAATAGGTCTTGCCCCGGCTGGGCGTCGAAGCTCGTGATGAGCCGGTTCGCGCGCCCCACGATCGACACCGCGAGGGCAGCGCCGGCGTCGCTCGTGCCGGTGTGGCCACCCACGACCGGTACGCCAAAAAGCTCTGCCGCCGCGTAAATCCCGTCGAACACCAAATCCCGGTCACTGTGCCCCGGCCAAAACACGTCGACTACCGCCAGCGGGCGGCCGCCCATGGCCGCAATGTCGCTCACGTTCACCATCACCGACGAGAAACCACAGAACCACGGCTCGCTTACCAAGAACGACTCGATCATGCCCTCCGCGGCAAACAGTAGGAAGCCGTCCCCATCGGGGATGGCTGCTGCGTCATCGCCGTTGCGAACGGGTGGGCTGTCCGCGGGTAGCCACGCACAACGCGCTGCGCGCCCAAAGCGCGCAGCGGCAGGCTGGATTGCGCGCTTGTAGGCGAACGCGGGATGCCCACGTAAGCGCGCAAGGGCAGAGACGTCGACGGCCACTACAGCGTCCGCAGGCGCGGTCGCGTCCGGCACGCGACCGCGAGGCTTTCGTTCGGGTTGTAGGCCGACAGCGTTGCTCTCATTAGAACGTGCGGCTGTCTTGCGATCTCTTCGGTCCTCAACGCGCTCCAGTCGAGCCGCTCGAATAAGCCCACGTTGCGCTCTTGCACGTGGGCGTGGAACGCATCGCAGCCGAGGGCACGGGCACTGCCGACAGCGCCGCGGATCAACCGCTCGGCAGTATGCGTCCCTCGATAGCGACGAGCGACGCACAGACGTCCGCCGAACCATACCCGATCTTCGGTTTCGTAGATGCGCACTGCCCCCACGATCTCCGTGCCGACGCCCAGCATCAGCGATGTTGCCACCAGCGGAAACGCGCTCGCATCGTGCTGATCGCGGTCCGAGCCTACAAAGAGCCGCTGTTCGCGAAGGAACACCTGCCGCCGAAGCGCCCAGTAGCCCGCCCGCTCCCATGGCGTCGTCGCGATCGTGATCGCGACATCCGCCGCTCGATAAGGGCGAATCCGCTCGAACATAGGTGTGCACTCGGCCAGGTTCACGTTGCCTCCACTCGAAGGCGCTCGATTCCCCGGAGCGTTGAGCATGCGCCGCAGCGGCCACAACCCGCCCGAATGTCCTGGCTGCGCAGTCCATGCTCCGCTAGGAGAGCAGCCAATGGGCGGATAATCTCGCTCATGAGGGTCACCGAAGGCGGCGGCGCGTCTGCAAGGGGCGTTCCCTCCACGGGCACGAACGGCACAACAAACGGGTAGACGCCCATGGGTACCACGCGACCGCAGAAAGCGAGGATCGACTCCGGCGTGTCGCCGAGCCCGGCGAGGATGTAGGTCGTGACCTGTCCCCGCCCAAAGACTTCCACGGCCTGTTGGAACGCCGTAATGTAGCCCTCCACGGAGACCTCGGCCTTGCCCGGCATGATGCGGGTACGTACCTCGGGCGTCACCGCCTCCACGTGCATGCCAAGGGTGTCGATGCCCGCATTGCGCATCCTGCCAAACCACGCGGGATCATCAGGAGGCTCACACTGAGCCTGAATGGGCAGATCGACGCGTGCGCGCACTGCGCGTGCACTTGCGCTGAGGATTGCCGCCCCCCGATCTGCGGTTGCGGGCGTGCCCGTCGTCATCACCATGTGGGTCACCCCATCGAGGCGGACGGCGGCCTCCGCAACCTCGGCGAGCTGCTCCGGCCGCTTGCGGGCAATCGTTCGCTCTGCTTTGAGGGATTCGCCGATGGCGCAGAACTGACACGAGGTCTTGCGGTCGCCGTAGCGTACGCAGTGCTGAAGTACGGTGGTCGCCAGCACGTCGTGGCTGTGCAGTGTGGCGATCTTCCAGTACGGAATGCCATCGCTCGTACTCTCCGCGTAAAAACGAGGTGTCTTGGGGAAATCGAATTCGGCGATCGCGTGGCCATCGCGGTAGAGCGTGCCACCGCTGTCGTGCACCGTGGCGCTAAAGGGGGATCGAGCCGCACGGTCGCCAAAGATGGGGACCATGACCGTCTCGTGGCCGAGGCGAATCGCCTTGTGGTCGGTGGGGCCTGCGCCGCCCCTGCGGGACAGGCCAGGGCCTCCTGGGTCGTCCCACCGCAGGCCGAGAGTTTGAACCTCAGTTGCGAGTATCGCCCACTCTCGGATCGGGAGACTCTTCGAGATGAGCGGGAGCGCTCTTCGTGTGGTCGTGCTTCCCATTCGGTACTTCCAATTGGTTCGTGTTGCGCTCCACGAGCGGCGCGGTGTCGCTTCGGTCGATCAACAAGCTCAGAAGCTCGGGACGGGCGTAGTGGCCCACGCTGTCCATCATCCGCTTACGCTTCACGATGAGGGTCATGTCCAGGTCTGCGACGACCATGCCTTCGCCGTCCGTCAAGGGGTCGCCCAATAGCACTCCCTCGGGCGAGATGATGGCGGTGAAGCAGCCACCACGCAGCGCCTTGTCTAGCCCGCTATCGCCGGCGATAACGCCCACCTGGTCTTCGCTCAGAAAGCCTGTCGCGCTGACAACGAAGCAGCCTGACTCGAGCGCGTGGTGACGGAGGGTGACCTCCTGTTGCTGGCTGAAGATGTCGCCAACCATGGAGCCGGGAAACATGCCGACATGAATCTCTTCGCCGTCTGCCATCAAGGCGTAGCGTGCGAGCGGATTGTAGTGCTCCCAGCAGGCGAGGGCACCGATACGCCCCACGCGCGTGTTCACCGCGCGCAGGCCAGAACCATCGCCCTGCCCCCATATCATCCGTTCGTGAAACGTGGGCGTGATCTTGCGCCGGCGTTGGACGAGCGTTCCGTCGGCGTCGAACAGCAGCTGAGCGTTGTAGAGGCTGCCGTTATCCCGCTCGTTTACACCGAGGGCGACGACCACGCTCGTCTCCCGGGCGACATCTGACACCGCCCGAGTGGTAGGCCCCGGCACGGTGACGCTTTCTTCGTACAGGCGCATGTGGTCCGCGCCCATGGTCACCGGCGAGCGAACGAATGAGAAGTACGGATAGTAAGGGACGACGGTCTCCGGGAAGACTACGATCTCCGCGCCTTCCTTGGCGGCTCGGCGCACCGCGTCGCAGACCTTTTCTGTCGTCCCTTCGCGGCTGTAAAGCACGGGGCTCAGCTGAATCGCCGCCGCCCGTATCGTTCTTTGCTCCACCGGTGGCCTCCCAGCCGTGGCTACATCGTCCAGGTGTCGAGGATGAACGCGTTGTCACGACGGTGCAGCAGGACGAGGTCTAGCACGTCGAGCGGACTGATCGGACGGATGCCCTCCATCAATGCGCCTTCACCATGGCCATAGAGAGCCTGCAGCGCGAAGCGGCATGCGTACACCTTGCCGCCCTCCTCCATGATCTTCCCAACCTGGGAGTTCATGGCGAGGTGACCCGGGAAGGCTTCGTCACCGAGCTTCGGAAACCCGCGCTGCACGCCGAGTGTGACACCCGGGCCGTAGAGCAGGACCGACGTCTCGAATCCCTTGCGGATCAAGCGGGTGGCTTGCAGCAGGTTGATGAGGCCGATGGATCCCTCGAATGCCACGGTGTGGAACGTAACGAGCGCCTTCTCTCCTGGCTTCGCCTTGACGTCCTCAAACACCTTCTCCTCGTAGTCGACCAGGAAGTTGCCCGCCTTGTGGGGCGGATGAGTCACTGTCGGCATAAAATACTCCGTTGAATGGTGGGCACCCCGGCGGCACCCGGAGCTGTTAGCGGTTTCTAGTCTAGGGTGAGGGGGTTATGCCGTCGGCATCTATACGTGTCAACGAGTTTGAGGAGGACAAGACATCCAAATGATAAGCGGGCTCGAAACTACTGCTGCGATCGGCGCACTCCACGCGCAGCTGAGCCCGGCGCTGTCTGTCGAACCGTCGTAGGCGGAACTCCATTATGCCGTGGTCACCCAAGATGGGTTGCGAGCAGAATAAGGCTGTATCGATCGGCCTGCTCGGGACGTAAGGCCGCGTCGGCGCAGCATTCAGGCGGCACAAAACTCGAAGGCAGGCTGACCGGGAAAAGGCATGCGGGGTGGGGCGCGGGCATGACCGAGGATGCGCTCGATGTCGTCGGGCTCGGTGACGACGGGCTTGAGGCGGAGGCGCCCTCCACCGCGCTGACGGACCATCGGTGACGTTGAAGTGCACGATGCGTCTGCGCTCGTGCTCAAGCACGATGAACACGTACAGGACGCGAAACGTGGCTGTGGGCACGACAAAGAAGTCGATGGAAACGAGGTCCTTGATGTGGTTCTGGAGAAACGCACGCCAGGTCTGCGGCGGCGGCTTTCGCCGAAGCGGCATGTACCGGCCTATGCCGGAGGCGGCGCCGTTGATGAGGGCGGATGCGACGAAGAGAAACTCCGAACGCTCGAAGTCGAAACGGCAGAGCTCCGCCAGGCACTCGGGAACGTGAAGGCGGAGCTGGAGGCCGCCCAGCAAGAGTTGAGCGCCGCACATGAACCGCCCGGGGATTCCCGGAGACTACGTGAGTCCGGCCTCCATGGCCGGATCGTCCGACTGGATCTGTAATTTCACAGTGACTCAGACGGCTACGCGCTCGAACGCGACTGCCATCACGTTAGCCCGAGCCGAAATTGTCGATGACCACATAGTGACCGGAGCGCAGGGCAAGTAGCGGGGTTGCAGGGTACCTCAGGGTACGGGAGTAAGAGCGTGGCTTGCATGCCTTTGACAGCGATACGCGGAAAAACCGAGTGCCCGCTTAGGGTTAGCGTATCGCGGCGCCTAGGGTTCGATTCCCACCGCCTCTACCTCTGATCGGTGATCGCTTAGCGATCACCTCTCCAGTTTTTCGCGGTGTCCATCAGCGCGAACGTACAAATCCAGCGCGCTGGATTTGTACAACCGCGAGCGATTCCCACACAACTTGTGCCAGTGTCAGTGTCAGTGTCAGTGTCAGTGAGAGCCTGGCCGTCTCGGTCGCGCGCGCAAGCTACTCTGGCGAACTCGATCTGACGCCCGGAGGTTAAGAAGCCCCTAGTCGTTGGCGGATTGGCTGGCCCGCGGGGGCGTTTTATCGGCCAGGCGAGCGTCTCCGTTGCGTGACGATCCGACTTTCTGTTCAACCCGGGTGGGGTTGCTCGGGTGGGGTTGCTCCAACGTGGGGGACGTCGTGATCGACACGGTCCATGGGCTTCGAGAGCGTTCTCCGCTGTGGAAACGAAGGTCGGAGGGGAAACCGCTCGATTGGTAGGCGTGGCGGCTACCCAACGTCAGCGTCAGCGTTCAGCGTCAGCCGGTTCGAACCCGGCGAGCACCGCGAAGACGACGCGTGTCATGATATTGGCTCCGAGCTTAGGTGAAAATCTCACCAGCCCGTCACCCCGCGGTGTAGAATGGCCGGCTCACAGGGAACCATTACAGGGACCGCAGGTCGCGGGCGTGGCGAGGGCGAAATCGGCCCGTTCAGCCGACCACGACGGTGATCCCTCAGAAGAGGAGGTGCCCCAATGAAGCTACGCAACCTTACCATCGCAGCGTTACTGCGCTGCATTTCAGGTGCATCGGTGCTGCTCTTGTTGAGCCCTACGGCCGCGTATGGCCAGATCGCCGGCGACATGCGGGTGTTTGCCGAGGTTGACGAGAGAGATGTCAGGCTGAACATCGACCAGAGGCGGCTGCTGAGAGGCTACCGCACACGCCTCACGACCGCCGACTCTCGCCTGGTACGCGTCAACTTCGATCTGCTGCGCGACGAACCCTCCGTGGACCTCGAGGTGTTCGGCGAGTCCATCCCGGTGACGCGCACCCTCATCGAAGAACGCGCCGAAGACGATTACTCCTGGTTCGGGGAAGATTCCCTCGATGGCAACCGCGCCGTCCTGGTGTCGAAAGGGGGCAGGCTGACCGGCACCTTCTACGACAGTGCACCGTCCACGTCCAGCCGAACACCCCCCGACCAGGGCTATTCCGTGCGCTTCATCGGCGAGGGCCTGCACGTCGTGCTCGAGGTCGATCCGTCGGTGCCGGTCCCGACCGATGCGCCCCCGAGGTTGTCGGACCCGGGCACACCCGGTGGTGGCGGCGCACCGTGCCACACATTCACGATGCTGATCGCCTACACGCCGGCTGCGGCCGCCATGGAGGGGGATATCTTCGGGCTGGCGCAGCTCGTGACCGACCAGTTCAACGACATCTTCGCCAGCAGTGAGATCGCGCTGCACACCAACCTGGTCTACCTCTACGAGACCGACTACGACGAGTACGACAAGATCGGCATGGGGAAGAACATGCACGACCAGTCGATCAACGACCTGGAGGACCGCTTCAGCATGAAGAACGATGGCCACATGGACGAGGTGCACAGTTACCGCGACCTGGCCGGCGCCGACATTGCGGTACTGATCGGAGACAACGATTCACCGCCTTTCTCGGTGTTCGCGGGCAAGGTGGCCCAGGTGGTCGCCAACGCCGACACCGCGTTTGCCGTGGTGTCCAACGCGTATGCCTCGGGACCGTGGCATCACACCTTCCACCACGAGGTCGGCCATCTGCTGGGCGGACGACACGACATCGACACCGACGACGATCTCCTGCCGTTTCCCTACGGGCACGGTTTCATCCATGTCGACGGAAACACGAAGTGGCGCACCATCATGGCCTACAATGTGAAGGAGGTTGAGGGGCAAGAACTCTGCGGCGAATTCCCGGGCTGCCCGAAGCAGCCGAACTTTTCGAACCCCGACGTCTTCATCGATGGAGCGCCGACCGGCAACGTCGCCGAGGCCGACAACGCCCGGGTGTTCGAGGAGCGAGCCTGCGACGTGGCCGGATTTCGCCAGGGAGTCTGGAAGTAGGGCTCCCGGCCCTGGCAACCTCCTCGAGATGGGTGCCCGCACCCTCGCGCTCCTGCCCCCACCGCGGGCGCGCGTTGCAAGAAACCCACCGAGGTCGTGTCCAGCATTGACGCTTTGTCGGACGGATCTGCATAGCGCCCATAACGGCCCCTCTAAGCCGCCTCCCCCTCGGCATGGCCTAGGACCCGTATTCGGGCGCTACGGGCCACGTGTGCGTCGCGGTGTTGTAGTCCGCTTTCCCGCCTAACCACTCCCTCGAGAGCGGGATAAAGGCCCCCGGCATGGTGAGGTGGGAGTAGCTCCGGCGAATGAGAACGGCGCTGTAACCGGGGATGTGGACGTATTTGAGGGCTGCTGCGAGTTGGGCGACCGTTTTACCGCTGCCGGCTGCCCCGCCGTATAGGAGCTCGAGGCGGTTGTCGTCGTGAAAGTCTTGCTGTTTCGGTGCAGGCTGACCGTCGAGGCCGTTGGCTTCGTCGTCGGCGCCTTGGCGTAGCCACCGCCGCAGCGTGATCCTGTCAACGTCCGCAGTCGTCGCGGCCGCTTCTAGGGTCACGCCGATCTTGACCGCAGCAATGACCGCCCCTCGCGTACTGGCGGTGAATTTGATGAGGGCTGACATGGGAGTAACTCCAGTTATTTAGGTGTGTTTTGTCGCGTCACGTGCAACAGATTTGAAGCGTCCTACTATAGGGTCGCGCGTGCGGGAGGTTGCAGGGCTGGCGCGAGAGCGTGGGGATTAACGTCGCGTGCGCGGGAAGGCTGCACGGCGGCGTGAGCGTGTTGGGGTAATCGCCAGGTTAGACAGTGCCTGAGATCGCTTTGCAGACCTCGTCGGTTGTCGCGATGATGGCATCGTCGAAGTGATCTAGATTCGCTAGGGCCCGCTCGCCCGCTTCCTTATCACCTGCGCCGCACGCATCACTGATGACGACAGGAATGAAACCCAGATCTGCGCCGTGTCGAACGGTTGGTTCAATGCCGATCTCGGTGGGAGCTGAAGGAGCCGGCGCGTCGCAGATATCGGCTATGAGCCACTGCGGCTCTATGCCCGACAGATCACACAAGGATGCGTGTCACGAGCATTGCGAGATCTGTTCACAACTGTCCGAGTCCGAATATTGGATCGCCTCAGTTGAAGCAGTGCCCTAGCCAAGACGATCAAAGTCAAACCACGCGCAGCGCCCCCCAGGCGCGACGCACATGCGTCAACAACCCATCACCTTGTGCGTAAACTTTTTGCCGCCAAGAAGAGGGTCTTTGTTTCGGCGCTTCCTAAGGTCTCGAGTCTCAACAAACCTCCCGGCTGGAGTCACGAGCAACGGCGTGGTTGTCAGATCCCGGGGCTTTGAACGGAGCGTGAGCGGCACGAGGTTTCGACCCTCCCACGCCGCGCGCGTCCGTCCTCTCCGGTTTCTGGCGCCGATCACGATTGCGGTTTCGAAAGTGCCAGTAGCCGTAACACGGCACGCGCCAAGCGGCGCGAGTCCGCGTGCCGTGAGCTCGACAAAACCTTGCGCGCCAACGTGCCTAAGGTCGGGGCGGTGGGCACGTCTCCCACGTCCGCCCTTCCCTGCGTAGTCTCGCGTTCGATTTTGCCAGTTGGCAAAGCGTTTTCCCGAAGGTGCTTTTTACCGTCTTTTGTTTCCGGTAACTCAGGATCCGGTTTCCCGTGATTACCTGTAGTTGCCTCATTCGCAGCGAAATCCGATGTTTTCGATTCCCACCGCCTCCACCACTCAAGACAAGCGATTGCTTGTAGTTAGCGAATTCGGCGTGCGCACGAGCGACCACGTAGCTGGCCATCGTCAGCTAGTTTCGGCATCAGTTCGTCGAGCTTGGCAACGTTTTGCAGGAACCGTGGACGGCCTTGGGTACCTCGCCCAAGTCCACCCTTCCCTGATGCAACTTCAACGGCCGCGCCGCAGTCGAGAACGAAGTCGTCTCCATTTCATCCTCAAGTCGCTCTTGCCCATCCTGATGAATACCCCGAAGAAGTCTTCATCATCGAAGGCCGCCTCCATGACGCCGCCTTCGATCGCTGGCTCACCAAAGGCGACTACGCCAGCCGCCCCCCAGGCGAACCCCACGACCCCCTTCCGCAGCGGCGAAGGCTGTTTGGTTCTGGAGATCTCCTACCCAAGCCAGTCCGTCCACTCGGGCAACGCTTAGGTCACGGCTTCAGCGAGTCGAAGAATTCCCTCTCGAATGTCATTTGGCTCGAGGCTTGCGAAGCCGAGCAAGAATCCCGCACATGGGGGACTCCCCGCATAGAACGGCGCCACGGGATACACCCCGACGCCCAAGGCGCGCGCGCGACCCCGGATCGAGACGGCCGCTTCGGGCGGCGTATCCCGCAGCCACAGGACGGCATGATGGCCAACATGCGCTCCGCCGACCTCAGCGCGAGTGCCAAAGGCCTCTTCCACAGCCTTGACGAGCGCCTCACGGCGTGGTCGGTTGGCCACACGCGTGCGGCGAACATGCCGTTCGAGGTGGCCGCCGTCGATGAAATCCGCGACGGCCAGCTCAAGGGGTGTGTTGCCGCCGCCCCCGGACAGCGTCTTTTCGGCCTCGAACTCGGCGACGTGCGCGTTGGGTACGATGAGGTACCCGACGCGCAGTGCAGGAAAGAGAGATTTTGAGAAACTCCCCGCGTAGAGAACACGCCCGTCCCCATCGAGGCCCTGCAACGACGGAACGGGGCGCCCATGGTGATGGAGTTCTCCGTCGTAGTCGTCCTCGAAGATGAACGCTTTCGCCCGAGCCGCGCGCTCTAGCAGTGCGATGCGCCGGTCCTCTGGCATGACCACGCCGGTCGGGAACTGGTGGGACGGGGTGACATAGACCATGCGCGGCAGCGGGCCGTTGGTCCGCAGTACCTCTGGCACGAGGCCTCGTTCGTCGACGCGTCCGCGCAACACGCGCGCGCCATGCGCGACCAGTGTCTGGCGCGCTGCCAGATAGCCTGGGTCCTCGACGACCACCCGGTCGCCCGGATCGATCAGAACTTGAGCAGCGAGGCGAATCGCCTCCTGAGTGCCCTGCGTCACGATCACCCGATCCGCTGAGGCGCGTACTCCGCGGGAGCGCGCCAGATGCCGGGAGATCGCGTCGCGCAGTGGCCTGGCTCCAGTCGGCTCGCCGTAGTCCAACTGGCGCCGAGAGGCTTGGCGATAGCGTCGGCCGAGGAGCCGGCAAAAGGTCTCGAAGGGAAGATCGCGGAACGCCGGAGGGCCATAGCGAAAGTCGAACTCGAGTGCCCGCGCGCCCGGCGCCCACTTCGGTCGGGCGCGCTCGAACGCTCTTTCGATACGCAACGCTCTCTTGGAAGAACGAGTCGAAGGCATGCCCACATGAACGGGCTCGGGCTCCACATAGAAGCCCTCGGAGGGAAGGCTCGACCGCACAAACGTGCCGGAACCCCGTCGCGCTTCCAGGTAGCCCTCCGAACGCAGCTGCTCATAGGCGGCGAGGACCACGTTGCGGGAAATCTCCATCTCCTCGGCCAGAATCCGCTGAGCCGGGAGCCGATTGCCCGCTTCAAGGAGTCCATCGCGAATTGCATGAACAATTCCTCGAGCGACCCGCTCCGTCAGTGTGCCCGCACCTTCGAGCGCGATCAGCATGAGCCAAGTGGTACCATAGATTTGCCGAAAGTGGGTCTTGATAGAGCCACTTACGGTCGTAGGGTCGGAGTAGGAGTTCAATATGACTAACAACCACCCGCTCACGACAGCTATTGCGGAGAAGGTGATCGACGGCCCAGATGGCCATGTCTCGATCCTCCGCGTAACGCCCGCTTCGCCGCGCGGCATCGCCCTCCTCCTCCCAGCGATGGGGGTGGCCGCGGGCTACTACGCGAAGTTTGCCGAGTCCCTTGCTGAACGGGGGATGGCCGCCGCTGTCCTGGAGCGACGCGGCCAAGGAGAGCACGAGACCAAGCCTGCGCCAGGCGTGGACTTCGGCTACCAGCAGTTGTTGGGCGATCTCGACGTTGCGTTACACTCGCTGCGAAACGAGTACCCCCGACTTCCTGTCATCCTGCTCGGCCATAGCATCGGCGGACACCTTGCGATGCTGCAGCTCGCGCTGAAACCTCAGAGCGTCGACGCGGTGTCACTGATCGCGACGGCGACACCACATCACGCTCCATACCAAGGCGCTGCGCGCTGGAAGGTACGCCTCGGCACGCGCATGATCCGCGCGGTTTCCTCGGTCTTGGGCTACTACCCGGGTCATCGGATAGGCTTCGGCGGACTTCAGCCCAAGACCTTGATGCGGGAATGGACCGACATGGCTCGCAGCGGCAGGTACACGCTCGAGGGCTCCGCACTCGACATCGAAGCCGCTCTGAAGGATGTCTCGATCCCGACCCTAGCACTGGTCATCGACGGCGATGAGGTGGCCCCGCCTAGGGCCTGCGAACCGATCGCGGACAAGCTGCCCAAAGACCAAGTGGACTGGGTCGTGCTCGGCGTGCCGAGGATGAGCGCCCGTGCCTGTCACCATCAGCGATGGGCACGTGAACCCGAGCCCGTCGTCGAGGAAATCGTTGCGTTCATCGAGCGCCGGATACCCGTACGAGGTCAAGCCACGGCGGATTCTGGTCAGGCGAAGGTCGCGGGATCGCGTGGACGATGATGGCGTTCTACGACCGATACATCATGCCTCGATTCATCGACTTCGCTTGCGGGACCGAGGCGGCCACCGAACAGCGCAAGCGCATCGTGGGCCTCGCCGAGGGCTGCGTACTCGAGATGGGTTTTGGTTCCGGCCTCAACCTGCCGCTTTACGATCCTCGGCGCGTCGATGAAGTCATCGGGGTGGAGCCTCACGACGTGATGTGGAGCCGATCCGCGAAACGCCGAGCCGAGGCGTCGGTCCCGGTTGAGCGAATAGCGATCTCTGGAGAAGAGCTTGCGCTGGACGATGAGACAGTCGACACAGCCCTCGTCACGTACACGATCTGCACGATTCCTGACGCGGTTGCGGCGCTGCGCGAGATGCGTCGTGTCCTAAAGCCTTCCGGGCAAATGCTCTTCGTGGAACACGGCGAAGCACCTGATCCAAGCGTGCGGAGGTGGCAACGTCGAATCGATCCGTTGTGGAAGATGATCACCGGTGGCTGCCATTCCGGACGCCCTATCGTCGACTACATCCGAGCCGCAGGCTGGATCATCGAACAGCTCGAGTCGGACTACATCCCGGGGCCCAAGCCGATTAGCTACGAGTACTGCGGCTCGGCGCGACCCGCCTAGCCGCTCAAGAGGAGATTCCGTCATGCCAACCATCGATCTTCCCCAAGGAACCCTTCAATACGACGACCTGGGGTCGGGACCCGCTGTGGTGTTCATCCACGGCTTGCACGTCAACGGGAAGCTCTGGCGGAAGGTGACGCCGTCGCTTTCTCAGGTCGCGCGCTGTATCGTCCCCGACCTTCCGCTCGGCTCCCACCAGATTCCCATGCGCGGGAATGCGGACTTGAGCGTCGAGGGGGTCGCCAAGCTCGTCTCAGACCTACTGGAGGCTCTTGACCTACACGAAGTCACCATCGTGGGAAATGATTCCGGTGGCGTCATCGCGCAGCTCGTCGCCGCTCGGCATTCGCATCGAGTCGGCCGCTTGGTTCTCACGACCTGCGATGCCTACGAGGTCTTTCCGCCAGCTCATTTTCGCTACCTCCGTCTCTTGCCGCTCGTGCCAGGTCTAACGGCGCTCGCCGCCAAGTGTCTGTTCCACGTAAAGGCGCTTCGCAACGCTCCGCTGGCCTATGGCTTGCTGGCCAAGTCAGGCATTCCCGATGACATCGTGAAGAGCTATTGCAGGCCGCCCGCGAAGAGTTCGGCGATTCGGCGCGACGTGAACAAATTCATCCGCTCCGCTTCTTCAGCGGTGACCGTACAGGTCGCTGCGGAGCTTCGGTCGTTTGATTGCCCTGCGCTGCTTCTTTGGACACCAGAGGACCACTTCTTCCCGGTCTCCCTTGCGGAGCGACTATGCAGCGATCTTCCGAACGCACGCCTAGAGCTCATCGACGATGCTTACGTCTTCTCAGCGGAAGACCAGCCGGAGCGCCTAGCCGAGGAGATCGCGGGCTTCGTGCTGCAGGAGGCGGGGACGGAGCAGACCGCCGTCCCTCTGAACGCGATCGAGAAAGCCCGGCTCAGGCTTGGCCAATGCATCGTAGATCGCCGCCGAATCCGAAATTCTGAGTGACCACATAGCGACCAGAGTGCAGGGCAAGCAGAGGGATTCGAGGGCACTGCAGGGTACGTGTGTAAGAGCTCGTGTTGCATGCCTTGACAGCGATACGCCGGAAAACCGAGTGACCGCGTAGGGTTAACGTGTCGCTGCGCTCAGGGTTCGATTCCCACTGCGTCCACTCATTTCGCTCTGATCGCGGACGGCATGATCCCAGTCCCCTCTGCGACGCGTTCGGCTGCGCCTTCATCGGCGCTGAGCACCATCGAAGCGAGCTCCAACACTTTGCGGACGGCGAACTCAGGAGAACCGCCTTGCAGGATTTCTTGGGCGACCTGGAATGCCGGCGTCTCGATGACCGCTCTTGCGAAGTCGCGAATCCGCTCGACCGGCACGTCGCCACCGTCAACTACGGCGCGGAGCAGATCGCGTGCGCGATTCTTCACCACTGGTGAGAAATGCGACCTCCCAAGGGTGTTTTCGGGCGTTCCTGACCGACTCGCACCCTTGAATTCATGCGCTTTTTCTTCTGCAAGGTCTGCTAAGGATCTAGTGAGGTAACACTCGTGGAGGTTCGAGTCCTCTCTTCCGCACCAGGCTCACTGTGGACGCGACGTCCTTATCTACGAGGACTCGACCTACGGTATACGCGCCCCTGCGGGGCTCCGTACTGCCCCTGGATTGCTGCGTCAGTAGAACGTGAGGCCTCAAGCAACGTTGTTCCGAAGCGGGTTCGGGCTATTCCACCGTTGCCTTGTTGAGGGGAGTGGGCAAGTGACCAGTTTTGACGAAGATCACGGTCTCCTCCTCGACGAAGGGATGATGGGCGCTCAAGTGAGGACTCTGTATCCATGTACCCTTGGGGTACGTGCCATGCTCATCTCGGAAGGTCCCGGAAAGCACGAGGATCTCTTCTCCACCCCAGTGTTGGTGTGGAATGAAGCGCTCACCAGCGGGCCAATGGACAAGGGCCGTCCCTTCGTCGCCCATAGAATGGAGTGACTTGACTCTGAGGTTGCCGTGGCCCGGAAACCAAGGTTCTTCC
>CAXMND010000114.1:0-2527 GCA_964194675.1 uncultured Coxiellaceae bacterium
GTACGGCCTCATCAAGAAGAAAGTCGGCCAAATGGTCATCGACTGCTACACGTCCGAAGCGGCCGTCACGATGGTCGGGGGATTGATCGACCAGGGTTACAAGGAATACGCGGTTGAAGCCGCGATTTCGAAAGTGTACGCGACGGAGTGTCTGTGGAAGACGGCCGATGAGGCCCTGCAAATCGCGGGCGGCAACGGCTTCATGCGAGAGTACCCCTACGAGCGAGTCGTTCGGGATTGCCGCCTCAATCGAATCTTTGAAGGGACAAACGAGATTCTGCGCCTGTTCATCGCGCTCACCGCAATGAACGACGTCGCGAGTCAGCTCCAAGAGCTCCAGCACACGATGAAGGACATCCTGAATGACCCGATCAAGGGGTTCGGTGTTCTTTCCGACTACGCACGCAAACACGCGGCTCTACGCACCGGGATCGGGGGTGCCGCCAAGTTCGAAGGACTGCACGCATCGCTCAAAGACCCGGTCGAGCTGTTCGAGGAGGAGACGCGCTTCCTCGCGACCGCGACCGACCGCATCCTGCGCAAGCACGGAAAGGGTATCGTTGCCAAGCAGTTTGCTAGTAAGCGACTTGCTGAGATCATGATCGACCTCTTCGTGCTCGCCTGCACCCTCAGCAGAGTCCAAGCGTCAATCGAGGCCAATGGTGAAGAGGCAGCGTCGCACGAGCTCGACATCCTGCGGGTCTTCGCGCGAGAGGCCAAGACGCGCATCAAGCACAATTTCCGCCGCATCGACAACAACGACGACGAGCTGGTCAAGGGATTGGCAGACAACGCGTTCGAGGTCGAGAACTACCGTTGGGACACGATCTCATAAGGGATCTCGTTCGAAAGCCAGGTGATTGTGATACTCTAACACCATGAACATTGACCACATCGTGCTGTGGGTGGATAGCTCGAAACGGTCCCTCGACTTCTTCGTAGACGTTGTGGGCTTGCTCCCAGTGCGGGCGCAGGACTTCGAGGAAAGTAAGGCGCCCTTCCCAAGCGTTCGCCTCAACGACGCGACGATTCTCGATCTAATGGAAAGGAAACTGGTGTCGTTTGTGCAGGAGTTCACCGGGGGCGGCGGCGCCAGCGGCGGGGGGTCCATCAACCACATCTGTCTATCCATGAACGCTGCTGACTATTCATCGCTCACAGCTCGATTGGTTGCGCACGGAGTGGAGCTCACGCTAGGAGGCGAGCGGTCGTTTGGCGCCCAGGGCCTGGCCGAGCGTTCGGCATACTTTCGCGACCCGGATGGCAACGTCGTCGAGATCCGGCACTACGGCAAGGTTGCCTAGCCCGGCGACTGAGACGTGGCGTCCGATGTGGCTCAGTTCCGACCGGCCACCACGCCGCCGTCGACGTCCCAAACCGCCCCGGTAATCCACCCGGCTTCGTCTGAAAGCAGGTGGTCAATCGTGGCCGCCACGTCATCGGGCTGACCGATGCGTCCAATCGGGTGGAAATCGTTGAAGCCCTGGAGTTCCTCCTCGATTTTCGAGGGCTCGATGAATGCTCCATAGGTGGGGGCCAGGACCACGGCAGGCGAGACTCCGTTCACCCGAATCCCATCCCCCGCAAGCTCCATCGCCAAGTGCTGCGTGAGCGAGTGGAGCCCCGCCTTCGCCATCGAGTAGGCGGAAGAGGGCGTGGCTTTGATCGCCCGTTTCGCCCACATGGAACCGATGTTGACGATCGAGCCGCCCCCGTGTGTCTTCCGGGCGCGTCCACCGGCTTCGGCCGCGACACCGCCGAAACTCTAGCCCGCGCCCGCGGCTGACATCCAGATGAGTTTTCCCCTTGAGGCTGCGATGGCTCGCGGCGGGGCCTACAAACGCGGGCTCGAGCGTGGCGGCCCCTACGGCATCGTCGGCAGCTGATGGGCGGCAACTCTTCTTTTAGCTCGCTTCGAAACGTCGCCAGCGGCCGGCGCGTGCACGGACCATCGGACCAAAGAACGGGCGATAGAGTGAGAACCGGCCTCCCGGTTGACGCTCCGCCTCTTCGATGACGAGTCGTGGAACGAGCTCTTGAAGCCCGTCCAGGGGATAGAGCGAAAAGATCTGAGCAGCGTTCTCTGGGTGCAGTTTCCAAACTTGCCCGAGACCATCCATCACCGGTGCGAGTCGCGCAAAATGTGCTTCTGGGCCCCACTTCGAAAGTGGGACGCGGGCATTGGCGTTGAGCGTAATACCAAGCTCGGTAAGCGCTGTCCGTTCCTGGTCGAAACCGCATTGTTTGCACAGGTCGGCTGCGATTGCGGCGGAACGGACCGTGAACTCGTTTTCGTCACGTTCTTTGATCATCTGCGGGAAGAGCCCCACGTCATGGAGCAGTGTGATCAAGGCGAGCACTTCGGTGTCCAAGGGCTCCTCACACCCACTCAGTTGATACATGAGGTGCGCGAAGTGGAAGCAGCGATAGCTGTGTCCGACCATCGATTGAGCGCCGGTCGATGTTTGCAAAAGTGTCTGCTCAGCGGCCTTGACGATCGGCGTTTCAGGGAGCTCTGGAAGCTCCA
>CAXMND010000115.1:0-21198 GCA_964194675.1 uncultured Coxiellaceae bacterium
GAGCGCAACACGGTCCATAGACGCCCTGCCCTTTCCGGTAGTACTTCTTCTTGAAGACGGTAGTACCGGAGCGACCCGTCGCGGCGATCCTGTAGCAACCCCGCATCGCGCAACCGGCCGAGGTGAGTAGATACGCGCGACTGGCTGAGCTCGGTGATCGCGGTGAGCTCCGCAACGGTAAGCTCATGCCCGTCGAGCAGGGCCAACAGCCGAACACGGGTCGGGTCTGCCAACGCGCTCACGAGATCCACCGATTCTTGGAGACCGCTAACCATCATCATATCCGGATATCCGGATGACACGGACAGATGAGGATGTCAACCTCACGTAATCCTGAGGGATTAATGTAAGATGATCAGAGACGGGAATGGACCGACAATGAACTCCGACCGGCTGGCCTTTGGCACCGCTTGGGTGCGTTTTCTCCTCGCAGCCGGCGGGATCTGGATCGTTCCGCTCTTGTACCCGCCGATGGCAGCACATCGCTGGGTGTTCATTGCCTACGCGGGTGTCGCGCTCGTCGAGCAATTCTTGATTTGGCGGGACATCGGTGGAGCTTGGCGACCGTTCCTTGGCGGCGTGCTGGACATGGCTTTGCTCACGTTCCTCGTTCAGCGCATTGGCTCGTCGCGCACGATGATCGTGGGCCTCTACTTTGTCGCAGCAGTGGTCAACGCGCTCGTCGTCACCCCGCGCATGGGACTCCTGCTGTCGGGGATCGGCGCGTTCATGTACTCGGGAGTCGTGGTTATGGAGGTTCAAGGGATACTCCCTTACGCGCCCGACGGACCCTCGTGGATTCAACCGCAGGGTCCTGACGTTCTCGAGGGAGCTCTCCAGGCAGGTCTAGTAACCCTGCTCTTAATGTTCGCCACCGCGATCGTCGCTCTCCTCGTCACCCGCATCAACCAGCGCGAGACCCAGCTCGTGGTTGCGAACGAGCGGCTCGCCGAGCTGTCGCGCCAGGATCCTCTGACCAAGCTGTGGAACCGACGCCACATCCTCAGTCACATCGAGCAAGGTTTGGCCTGGTTGAACCGCGGTCGTCCCATGGCCGTGGTCATGATCGACCTCGATCGGTTCAAGCGGGTGAACGACGAACATGGGCACCTCGAGGGGGATCGGCTGCTCCAACAGGTGGCCGATGCGCTCCGCAGGTCCACCCGCGAGGTCGATATCGTCGGTCGATATGGGGGCGATGAATTCGTGGTCGTGCTGCCCGACACCAACCAGGAAGAAGGTCGTGTGGCGGGCAATCGGTTCGTCACCGCCACCCGCGAAGTGGGCATGAAGTTCGACCTAGCGCACCCGGTCACGGCAAGCGCGGGGCTCAGCATCGCCCGACCTGGTGACAGCATCGTGTCGGTCCTGAAGCGCGCCGACGATTTCGCGTTTGCTGCAAAGGGCAAAGGCGGTAATCGTCTGTGCGGCTGAAAAGATGAGTGAACGAGTCTTGATAGCCGGTTGTGGCGGCGTGGGGAATGCGCTCGGAAGCCGCTTGCTCGCCGATGGGTGTGAGGTGTGGGGCGTGCGTCGCAACGTCTCGGAGCTCGCCGAAGGGATTCAACCATGGCCCGTCGACCTGACCGATCCCAGCAACCTCCGTTCACCGCCAGCCCAGTTCGACTACGTGTTCTACACGGCCAGTGCGGATCGACGAGATGAGGGCAGCTATCGCGCGATCTACGTTGAAGGGCTTCATTACTTGCTGCGCGCACTCGAAGTGACGGGCTCCCCGTTGCGGCGCGTGCTTTTCACGTCGAGCACTGCGGTGTACGGGCAGCGAAGTGGAGAGTGGGTCGACGAACAGTCCGCCACTGAGCCGGCGCGATTCAACGGACACATCTTGCTGGAGTCCGAAGCGATTGTGAAGGCGTCCGGCTTGGGCGTGGTTGTACGCTTTTCGGGAATCTACGGGCCCGGGCGCACGCGACTGATCGAGAAGGTGGGGAACGAGGAAGTCGAGGCGACGCAGAGCTGGACCAATCGCATCCACGTTGAAGACTGCGGAGCTTTGCTGCATCACCTGATGCGACTCGACGCGCCAGCCGATCTGTACGTAGGCTCAGACGATGAGCCCGCAACGACTGCCGAGGTCGTCACCTGGATGAGTAAGCAGCTCGGCGTCACCGCTCCACCTGCAGCCGAGGCACCGACCTCTAATAAACGATGCCGCAACACGCTTCTCCGCGACACGGGATACCAGTTCCTCTACCCGAGCTTCCGCGAAGGCTACACGCCGATCATCGAAGACTTCCTGCGAAACCCGCCGACGCGCTAGCCCATGTTATTGCTCACCTCGTAGTCGTGCGCGTGCACGTCCTCGTAGTCGTCTTCGTACTCGGAAACGACAGCGGCCCTAGCTCCGCCGAATGATGTGGTAACCAAACGGGGTTTCGATTACCTCGCTCGTGCCGCCGGGGGCGAGACCGAACGCGGCGGCCTCGAAGGCTTTGACCATCTGGCTACGCCCAAAGGCTCCCAAATCGCCACCGGATGCTGCCGAGCTGCAATCGGAATGCTCACGTGCGAGCGCCGCAAAGTCGGCACCGTCTTCGAGCTGCTTTGCGATGGCCGCAATCTGAGCTTGGGCCTCTGCCTGACTGCGGGTCGTGGACGACCGTTCGGAGCCCGCGTACATCAGAAGGATGTGAGAGGCGTTGATCTGATCTGCCATGGGTGAAATCCCCTTGAGCGTCGGACCCTACCAGAAAATCTCCGAGAGTCGGGGCCCTAAATCGGCTCGAGCGCGCCTTTGCAGAGGCTTTTCACCCTGCGGCGATCGATCTTGCCGGACCGATTGAGCGGCAGTGAGTCGAGAACGCTGATCCGCTTGGGGCGCTTGTAAGGCGCGAGTTGCTCGGCGAGGCGTTGACCGAGCGTGGCGCGGTCGAATGCCGACGGCTCGATGACGACTCCCGCGACCACCTCTTGCCCCCACTCCTCGTGTGGCATCGAGAAAACGCAAGCCCCTATCACGCCGGCGACCGATTCGAGGGCAGCCTCCACCTCGAGAGGGGCCACATTCTCTCCGCCGGTCACGATGAGGTCATCGATTCTACCGGCTACGACGAGCTGTCCGTCAGTCCTGAGCTCCCCACCGTCGCGCGTTCGAAACCAGCCGTCGGCGGTCCACGTAGAATCCGGGTCGTCGTCCCCAACATAGCCGTCCATCAGGGTTGGACCCGACAACTGAATCTCCCCGCGCTCGATTCGGAGCTTCACGCCTTGCAGTGGAGTTCCAGAGCCTAGTTGGCCGCTTTGATCGGGACGCTGCGTCGTCACCTGAGAGCAGGCTTCGGTACAGCCGTACGTTGCCAACACTGGAATACCTCGATCGAGAGCTTCTTCTCGAAGCGCGTCCGGGAACGGCGCCCCGCCCACCACAACGGCCCGAAGCGCCGCCCCCGCCTCCCATCGAGGTTCCTCGCAGGCCAGAAGTCGACGCAGCATCGTTGGGACGACGCTCAATAGAGTCACGTCCTGCGCGCCTAGAGCCTCGATGACTTGCGATGCATCGAACGGTTCCGGACCGAGAACGACGCAACGCCGAGCGATTAAGCAGCGAGTAAGGATCGAGAGTCCGCCGACATGAGCAGGCGGCATCGTAAGAAGCCAACGGTCAGCCGGTGTCCATCCGAGATTCGCGGAATGCGCGTCGTAAGAAGCAACAAAGGCGCGCCGTGACAGTATCGCTCCACAAGACTTTCCTCGCGTCCCCGTCGTGTAAACCACCGCAAGGCACCGATCGGGTGGTACGGGCTGCCTGTCAGAAGCACCGGTCACGGCGTCCCGCGGGACCGCCTTCCCGATCACGTGCACCGGTTGCGTCTCCTCGAGGATCACTGCGCGCTCAGCATCGGTCAGACGCCGGTGTAACAAGACCACCGGACAACCGAGCTCAAAGAGGGCAAAGAGCCCGAGGGCGGAGTCGAGATCGACGCCCGGCGACAAGGCTACACGATCGTTCGGGCTCACGCCGTGGCACCTGAGGTCCGCGATCGCACCCCGAACGCGATCGGCGACCTCAGCGTACGACCACACCCGACCCTCGACCACGAGACAGTCGCGAGTTGGGTACTCGCGCGCCGCCTCGAGTACGCTGAGCTCACGCATCCCGGAGCTCCTGGAATTCAAAGCCGAGCCCTGGCACGGCGTGCGGGCAGATTTCTCGACCGCGAATCGCAGCGATGTGATGGGGCGGCCAGAGGTCGAGAGCCGGATGCGGGCCCAAACCGGCGGCGAGCTCAGTTTGCAACGCAAGTGCGAGCTCTGCGGTCGCGGCTCTGGCGATCGGACCGTCGAACGTATGGGACAGTACAGGCTGAGCGCCGTACTCTCGGGCGATCTTCGCCAAGTCGAGAGTGGCAGTCATCCCGCCCACCACGGCGGGCTTGATCACCAATGCACGAACCTGGCCCTCCCCCAGCAACCGCCGTGACATCGATTCGTCTCTCAGTGTCTCGTCGAGCGCGAAGGGAAGCGGAAGGGACATCGCCTCGAGCCAGTCCTGTGAGGCCACGGGTTCCTCGACTAGCTCGAGATCCAGGGACTGCAAAGTCGCCGCATGCCGGCGTAGATCGGCGATGTCGATTCGACCGTTGGCGTCGAGCCGCATCGCCAATCCCGGGTGTCTGTCGCGAACGATTTGGAGAGCCGGGACTTCTTGGTCGAGCGCCGCGCCGACTTTGAGCTTTAGATGGGTGGCCCCATCTGCGCATAGGCGATCGACGTGGTCCGGCCATCGCGCTGGGTCGGTTTCAAAAACCAGATCCGCGATCGGGATCGGTCGCGCCGGACCCGCGGCAAGAAGCGCATGTACGGATTCGCCCCGCACCTTTCCCAACCAATCGAGCAGTGCTGACTCGAGGGCGAAGCGCGCCGCCGGATGCTCCATGAGCTGCACCTCAGGCATTCGATCGAGCAACGCGCGTGGCGCGGAAGACGGGCCCACCTCGATGGGCTCGTCGATCAGGCCTTGGAGCTCCTCGGCCGCATCATCGATCGAATCAGGCGAGTAGCCAGGAAGAGGTGAAGCCTCGCCGACCCCCGTGGTCCCGTCTTCGCTGGAAAGCGTCAAAACCACGAAGGTGCGTTCGGCAAGATCGGCGGCTGTGCCGACAAGCCCCTCGGGTAGGCGACCCTCGATGAGGTCGAGCTGCGCATGGAGTAGGGTCATGGCACCAATCCAGTCGCAAATAGAACGCCAAACACCGAAAGAAGCTGGGCGGTGCCGGCAAGGGTTTGGTTCAGCACGACGCCACGCTCGCGCGCTACGGATCGCCCTAAACGAACCGCCCAAGGGATCGTGAGGAGCGGCAGGCACACCCAAATCGTGGTCCATCCGCCGAGCCACAGGGCAATCGAGGTTCCGTAGGATGTGATCAAGAGCAAGATGTACTCCCTGACGCCGCTATCTCTTCCAAAACGAACGACCAAGGTGCGCTTCTGCGAGCGCGCGTCGCCCTCGAAGTCACGCA
The DNA here is from genome assembly GCA_964194675.1 of uncultured Coxiellaceae bacterium. GTDB lineage: Bacteria > Myxococcota_A > Polyangia > Polyangiales > Houyiibacteriaceae > SG8-38. The sequence goes on from CAXMND010000115.1 coordinate 5,481, forward strand.
CGTTGTTCACCACGAGGATGGCGGTTGCCAAGGCCCCCATCGGAACGGCAGCTACCCACGCAATGTCGGGAACGTACTCGGCTTGGACGAACGCCGTGCCACACACTGCGACGAACCCGAAGAAAGCCATCACGAAGACGTCGCCGAGCCCGTTGTAGGCAAGTGGAAACGGGCCACCGGTGTATGCAAGGCCCGCGAGGATGGACGACAGACCGATGGCTACCACCCACGGCCCTGCCAACCAGGTCAAGTACACCCCCACCCCGACCGCGAACAGAAGCGTCAGCACGATCCCCATTCGAAGTTGCGCGACGGTGAGCAGCCCTGCCTGCGCGGCGCGCGTTGGCCCGAGACGTTCCTCGTCGTCCGCCCCCTTTTCGAAATCGAAGAGGTCATTGGCAAAGTTCGTCGCAATTTGGATCAGAAACGCGCCGAGAAGGGCCCCAAGCGCCGCATTCCAACGGAAGCCGCCGACACGCAACGCGCATGCCGTCCCGACCGCCACCGGGGCAAACGCGGCCGTGAGTGTTGCAGGCCGCGCCGCAAGCACCCATGCACGCACCGAACCCGGTGCCACCTCACCCATGTGCCCGTTGCTCCGTGGTCTTCAAGGCCATCGCAACCACCTCGGGCGCCTCTAGCACGACATTGTGCCCCACCCCGTCAACGATGTGGTCCGGATGGGTTTCCGAGGAAAGATTCCGCACGATCGTCGCGAACTTGGTGTCTCGCCTCCCCGCCATGAGCGTGATCGGGATATCGAGCGACGAAAGCGCCGCCACATAGTCCGGCATCTGCGGGAGACCGAGGACTTCAAGGCAGGCGGCGAGGCCCTCGGCATCGTGGCCGAGCCGTGTTTGTCGCTGCACCTCAAGAGTCTCCGCCGGCAGGCCTCGCTGGCTCGCAAACAACGGCCGATCTTCCCATGCATCGACGAACGCTGCGAGGCCGTCACTACGAAGCACTCGCGCTCTTTCAGCATCGGTGGCGCGACGCTCCACGCGAGCTTGGGGATCGTCGAGCCCGGGATGGACGCCGATCAGGATCGCTCCGTCGAAAAGCTCCGACCCCTTCGTGAGCATCCCCAGCGCGACCCGTGCCCCCATCGAGTAGCCGCACAGGTATCGCGGACGGGCCATGGTTGTCGCCATCGCCAAGAGACGACCAACCTCTTCTTCGAAAGACGCGACTCGGTTGTCTTTCCAGCCGATCCCGTGGCCCATCAAGAACGGAGCTTTGGAGTCGTCTGGCAAGTCAGCAGCCGAAACGACTTGCTCCCAGCTTCGGGGCGACCCCATGAAGCCGTGGAGGAGCATCCACATCAAGACGCCTCAGATTGGAACGCCCGCTCGATGTGTGCGGCAAGCAAATCGCTCTGTTCGAGCGCGCTCCCGGGGGGGACGATAGCCTCGATCACGGTGCAACCCTCGTATCGATGTCCCGCCTCGAGCGCACGGCCGAGCTCCGTCACCGTGGTCGCCGCATGGAAGCGACACCCGTAGATCGATGCCGCGCCTGCGAGGTTCGCCTGGTGGGGGGTCGTGAAATAGCGGAGCCAGGCCTCTTTGCCCTGCCGCGCGATCGAAAGCTGCTCGAAGATGCGTCCGCCACCGTTGTTGATGACGACGATGATCAACGGCCTAGTCGCATGTGACGCAAGCTCCAGCCCGCTCAAATCGTGCAGGAAGCTCACGTCGCCGACCAACAGGGTGGTCGCGATCCGTTCGTGCGACGCAACTCCGGCGGCCGACGAGACGAGCCCGTCGATGCCACTGACGCCACGTTGTGCGAATACACGAAGGTGCATGTCACGCGGAGGGACCCACCGATCGACGTCCCGAATCGGGAGGCTGTTCCCGAGAACCAAAGCACTCCCGTCGGGCGAGGCCTCGACGACCGCCGGCCCCACGGCGGCTTCGGTGAGCGCATCTCCCGCGCTTTCTACGATCGCTCGGGCCTCCTTCCAAACCGCTTGCTCCGCCGCTCGGAAACGCCTCTCAAAATCCGCATCACGCTTTCGGACGTCGTACTCCCGGTCGGCGAGCTTTTCCACGAAGGTCGTCACGTCGCAATGAACGATCGCTTCGGCGCTGGAAGAAGGGTCTGCCCACGCCCAGGGATGGACGACCACCCGCGGCAATCGCTGCTCTGCGCTGAGTCGTTCCCAACCTTTGGAAACCGGGTTGGCACCAAGCTGCAAGACGAAGTCGGGAGCTAGTTGGGCACGCCCGGCGCCCGCCGACCAGATCGCGTCGAACGCCCCCAGCACGGTCCTGGCCGCGCTCCCGAATCGGAATTGACTGGCCGCTTCGGCGACGATCAACGCACCCGCGCGCTCCGCGAGTCGCGCCACGGCGTCCGACGCAGCGCCTTGCTGCACGTCAGCAGGCCCGCAGAGAACGACCGGTCGCGCCGCCGCGTCGATGGCGCGAGCCACCTGCTCGACGATCGACGGGTCGGCCACTGCCGCGCGGTGAAGATGAGTCAGCGGCTCCCGGAGGACCGCATCTACGCGCGCATGCACCGCGGCAGCCTCAGGGTCCTCGGAAGGAGTCGGTTCGAGCGGATTTCGAGCCTGCGCGTTGAGATGGACCGGGCCGGGCTTCGGACCCAACGCGGCTGTCGCCACCTGCGTCACGAGCCGCTTGGCGGCTCGCAGCCTCGGCTGATCTCCATGGGGTTCGCCGAGGTTGGCGAAGAACCGGACTTGTGTCCCATACATCTCGATCTGGTCGGTCGTCTGGTTCGCACCGCAGCCCAAGAGCTCCGGCGGACGGTCCGCCGAAAGCACGACGAGGGGCACACCCGCTTCGTTGGCCTCGACGACCGCAGGGAAGTAGTTCGCGGGCGCGCTGCCGGACGTGCACAGCACCAACGATGGGCGTCCCGTCGCGCGAGCCTGACCGAGCGCATAGTGCGCTCCGGAACGTTCATCGAGTGCACGTACACAGCGAAGCCCCTCTTGCTCCAACGCGGCGATGACGAAAGGCGTAGACCTCGAACCAGGGCTTACGACGGCATCACGGATGCCGGCTTGCACGAGGCTCTCGATGACGAGCCGCGCCCACTCACTCTGTAGATCAGCGACCGTCCCCATGGAGCGCTCCTAGAAGCGCCTGCATTTTGAGCTCCGTCTCGGCGTACTCCGCGTCCGGATCGGAGTCCGCCATGATGCCTGCACCGGCGTACACCCATGCCTTTCCGTCACGGAGCAAGCCCGAACGCAGCGCGACGAAGAATTCCCCGTCGCCGTTTGCGTCCGTCCAACCGACCGGCGCGCTGTACCAGCCACGTGGGAGTTCTTCGTGGTTGACGATCCAATCGATCGCGTCCCGCGTGGGGACGCCGCCAACCGCAGGTGTCGGATGCAATGCTTGGACCAAAGTCAACACGTGCGTAGACTCGCGGAGGCGTCCTTCGACGGGCGTCTGCATGTGCAACACGTTCGGAAGCTCTCGAACGGTCGGCGCCGGCGCAGACCGGAGGGACACACAAAACGGCTCGAGAGCTCGGAGCACCGCACGGACCACCAACTGATGTTCTTCTTGCTCCTTCTTGCTCGCCATCATTCGTGCTGCGTCACCATGAGCAGTCGAGCCTGCCAGCGCCTCGCTCAAAACGCCCGCGCCGCGACGTGAGATCAAGAGCTCGGGGGTGGCACCGAGGAATGCGGCATCGCCTCGCCAGAGCGCGAAACGCGTGCATCCCGGAAATCGTTCTTCGAGCCGCTTCAACACGTCGAGGGAACCAGCGCCGGCTTCGAGCTCCACCACGCAGTGACGCGCGGCAACGACTTTCTCGAACTGACCGGCCCTAATCTCTTGGCGGATCTCCTCGACTTGGCGCAACCAACCGCCCTGGTCAGCCTCGTCCAAGCGCCGTGCCGATACGGGCGACGGAATGACGCCAATCGGTCGCTCCAAGCCGTCCCAGATCGTATCGAACACATCGAGCAAGCCATCGGCGATCGCGTCTTGCAAACCGCAGATCGCCAAGGACAGCCATGCCCTCTCGTCGACGTGGTAGGTCCAAGTCGGAAGCAAGAGAAAGCCATCCCCAAAACTCTCCCAGGGAGGTTCTTTCGCAGAGCCAGGTGCAAACGACGCGCCACCGAACACACGAGGAACGGGGCTCGCCTCGGCAGCGACGTGCCGAGCGCCCTCGAAAAAATGTCCGACAGCGTTGGCGTCGGGCGCAAGTGTCGTCGCAACGCCAAGCCCCGAAGACGCGGCGGTTTGCGGCGGGTCCCAGAGAATGCTTGCCTCGTGCGGCAAAGCTCGGAGCAACGCGTCAGGCTGAGCCACCGGCGCGGGGACTGTCACGATCATGTCGGCGCCTGAGGTCCGCCCGCGAAGCGCTCGCTCGAGAAACGCCTTCGACGCCTCCCGAGTCGGAACGCCTTCGAACGCAAAGGCTGCGCCCTGAGACCTCATGACGCTTCCCTCGGTTCGGCAACGAACAACGTGCAAGCGCCAAAGGTGAACGGCTTGACTTCGAGCACGTTCAACCCGGCCGCGCCCATTTGCCGGGCAAATTCATCGGACGGCGGAAACGCCGCAATCGATTGCTGGAGGTATCGATACTCGCGCGAGCCTGAGAGCATCCCGCCGAGTCGAGGAATCACCTCGCGCAAGTGAAAGCGCGCCACGGGACTCAGGAAACCGACACGCGGTTCGGAGAGCTCCAGGACAGCGACCCGACCGCCAGATTTTGTCACCCTCGCCATCTCGGCGAGCGCCGCGCTGCGGTCGGGAACGTTGCGAATCCCGAACGCGATACAGCAACCGTCGAAGGAGTCGTCGGCGAACGGCAGCGCCTGCGCATCGCCTTCCTGAAGCTCGACTCGATCCGAAAGACCGACCCGCTTCACTTTTTCGATGCCGACTTCGAGCATTCGCCTCGACGGATCGCTCCCGACGACCTGTGCATCCGGATGCAACCGGGCAATCATCAGTGCGAGGTCAGCGGTGCCCGTCGCCAGGTCGAGAACCCGCGCATCGTGGGGAAGCTCCAGCGCCGCGACCGTCTTGCGGCGCCACGACTGGTCGATCCCCATCGACATCAGACGGTTGAGGAGATCGTACCGACCGGCGATTTGGTCGAACATCCCCCCAGAGCCGGGATTCGGGGACGGGCTCTGGTGAACCGCTTTGCTCACTGACCACCCCGTTCGACCGCCTTGGTCTGAAGGCGCGCATTGTCCTGCACCTCCTGCTTTCGGGAGTGGAGGCGCATGTGACCGCGCTGAATCCCCTCCCCGGCCAGCGCTCGGAGCGCAGCCAAGTTCGAGGCTACCCCCGCGGCTGCCATCACGATGGCAAGCTCGCTCGCCGATTTCACGTCCATGAGCTCGAAGCCCGCGCGAACGCCACGATGAACGCGTGTCGACCCACCGACGATCCCAACCGCCAGAGGCATGTCTAGCTCGCCGCGAATACCGCTCTCGGTGCGGCGCCAAACTACCAGCGGCTTGTAGGTGCCCGTCACGGAAGCGAACCCGTGTGCGCCCGCTTCGATCGATCGCCAATCCTGTCCCATCGCTAGCGCAACCGCGTCCACACCGTTCATTACGCCCTTGTTGTGGGTGACGGCGCGATAGGGATCGAGCTCGGCAAACCTGCTGGCCCTCACGATGCCCTCGGCAAAGTCGGCGCCGCCAAGGACGTCCGCGCTCACTTCACAGTGCACCCGCACCCGGCGGCGCATCGGGAGATTGCTCAAGATGCGAAGCCCGACCCTCCCACCGGTGAACTCGCGAATCTCTGGGGCTACGGCCTCTGCAACGGCGTCCACGACGTTCGCGCCCATGGCATCGCCGACGTCGACGTAGAGATGAATGACGAGTACCCCATGTTCCTCGTCGAGGACGCGGACGTCCATGTCACGGCATCCGCCACCACGCTTCACCATCCCCGGAATCGCTTCGTCCGCGATCTGAAAAATCCGCTCTCGTTTCGCTTCGACGCGCGCCTTAGCCTCCTGCGGATCGGGCACGTCGTCGAACTGCACCTGGGTGGTCATGATCGGAGCGGTCGTTTCACCGAAGAAACCGCCGGTCATCCGTACCTGCCGGGCTGCATTCGACGCAGCCGCAACTACCGACGGCTCCTCGACGGCCATCGGAACCAGAACGTCTCGGTGGTTCACACGGAAGTTGAGGGCAATCGACAAGGGCAAGCCGTGAACCGCTATGACATTCTCGCTCATGCGATCCGCCACTTCGAGGGTCAGTCGCCCACCCTCTTGGAGGTGCTGCGCCGACTTTTCGGAGAGCAAGCCAGTCTCGATCATCGTTCGAAGCCGCTCTTCAATGCGTTCGCGATAGAAACCCGGGATTCGGCTCGTTACGCTCGAGGGTTGGTCAGACATTCATGCCTCTTTCTTCGTTCACTCGCTAGGACTCCCGGTGGACGGTGGCGCGGGCCACGGTCAAAAGTGCGTCGCGCGCGCGGCTCTCCCGCAGGCCGGCCAGGGCCAGACATGCTGCCTCCGCCTTGCCGATCGCGAGCTCGCGGGTCGCTTCTAAGGCGCCCGTGCGCTCGAGCGTTTCTAGCAGGCGCACGCGCGGTCCCTCTGGAACGACATCCGCGGGACCTGCGATCAGCTCTTCGAGCACCGGGCGCAAGGATGGATCCCGTTCGAGGGCGACGATCATGGGATGAGTCATCTTGCCTTCGCGTAGGTCGGCAAAGGGAGACTTTCCGATCGTCGATCCGTCGCCCGCGTAGTCGAGATAGTCGTCGATCAGTTGAAAGGCGACACCGAGGTGCAGTCCGTATTCTTCGAGCGCTTTGCAGGCATCCCCCTGCAAACCCCCCGCCCGTGCGCCGGCGAACATCGCCCAACGGAACAGCGCCGCGGTCTTGCCTTCTACGACCCGCATGTACGTCTGCATACGAGCATCGATGCGACCTCGGTTTTCCAGTTGAATCGCCTCGGCAAAAATCATTTCATCGATGATGTCAAAAAGGCGGACGAGCACGTCGGGCATTTCTGCGGCACGCACGCGACGGAGCGCATCGACGAGCAACCAGTCTCCGGCGAAAATCGATGCGGCGTTGCCATACAATGTTCGGGCTGCGGGCTCGCTACGTCGCCGATCGCCGAGATCGACGACATCATCGTGAAGAAGGGTCGCGCAGTGTACGAGCTCCACCGCAACGCCAAAGTCACGAGTGTTATCGTCGAGCCCACTGCCGAATCGAGACGCAAGCACGACACACATCGGGCGCAGGCGCTTGCCTGCAATGTCGAGAAGATGACGGGCGCTCTTGTGCACGACGGACTCGCCCGCGGGCAAACTCTGAATCGCGTCCTCGAGGGCGCTCATGTCCCATTTCACGAGGTCGGCGAGATCCGCGAGGTGCTCTGAAAGGTCTCCCAAGCCCTGCGAATCGCAGACCTCCTGCAGACGGGTCAGCACGTCGGACGGCGAGTCGGCTCGAACCGCTGCTATGAGCGACATCGTACGCCTCCGGTGGCTTTTACCCGTTTCATTGCTCGTGCTCTTCCGCTGCTCGAAGGCCGGGTCGTGATAGCGCACTCAAGTGGGAAAGTCGCTTCCGCGTGTGATCGACTCGGCGGCGCTCCTTCTGGGTGAGGTGAGCGTGTTCAGTTATTTCAAAAGCTCTTGAAGAGACGTAGGACCGAGACCGGCCCGAGTCAAGGAAACGGCGCCATGGCTCGGCGGGTACCCCGGCGCTAGACTCCGCAGCTCCCGATGACCGAAAAGCTCAACAAGTACAGCGCCCGGATCACCCAGTCGCCCGCCCAGGGCGCCTCCCAGGCGATGCTTCACGCCACGGGGCTCACCCGCGCCGATATGGACAAGGCCCAAGTTGGCATCTCGGCAGTTTGGTACGAGGGGAACAGCTGCAACATGCATCTCAACGGCCTCGCCAAAGTCGTGAAGCAGGGAGTCGAAGATGCGGGTCTCGTTGGGATGCGCTTCAACACGATCGGCGTGTCGGACGGGATCTCGATGGGCACAGACGGCATGAGCTATTCGATGCAGTCGCGCGACCTTATCGCCGATTCGATCGAAACGGTGATGAGCGCGCAGTGGTACGACGCCAACATCTCGATCCCCGGATGCGACAAGAACATGCCCGGATGCATGATCGCGATCGGCCGCTTGAACCGACCGGCACTGATGATCTACGGCGGAACGATTCGGGCAGGGCGCGGCAGCGCTGGCGAGAAGCTCGACGTGGTGTCCGCGTTTCAATCCTACGGCGAGTTCCTCGCGCACAAGATCGACGAGACCAAGCGCCTCGATATCATCGAGCATTCATGTCCCGGTGCAGGAGCGTGTGGCGGCATGTACACGGCCAACACCATGGCTTCGGCGATCGAAGCCATAGGCATGTCCCTCCCCTACAGCTCTTCGATGCCGGCCGAAGACCCGGGCAAACGCGAGGAGTGCTTGCGCGCGGGAGCGGCAGTACGATTGCTGTTGGAAAGAAATATCAAGCCCCGTGACATCATGACCCGCGAAGCGTTTGAAAACGCGATCGTGACCGTCATGGCGCTCGGCGGTTCGACGAACGCTGTGTTGCACTTGATCGCGATGGCAAGGGCGGTCGACGTGCCGCTCACGATCGATGATTTCCAGGCGGTGAGCGATCGCATCCCCCTGCTCGCCGACCTCAAACCGAGTGGTCAATACGTGATGGAAGACCTGCACGCTGTTGGCGGTACGCCGGCAGTGCTTCGCTACCTGCTCGACAAGGGCGTGCTTCACGGCGATTGCCTGACGGTCACCGGCAAGACACTCGCCGAAAACCTTGCGGAGCTGCCTGACCTCAGTGAAGGGCAGGATGTCATTCGTTCGTGGGAAGAGCCGATCAAGAAGACCGGGCATCTGACGATCCTGCGCGGCAATCTCGCCCCCGATGGGAGCGTGGCGAAACTCACGGGTAAAGAGGGCTTGCACTTCAAGGGCCACGCCAAGGTCTTCAACTGCGAGGAAGACATGCTCGCAGCGATGGAGCGGGGAGAGATCCACAAAGGTCACGTCGTGGTCATTCGGTACGAGGGACCCAAGGGCGGACCGGGCATGCCCGAAATGCTGTCACCCACCTCGATGATCGTGGGGGCCGGCCTCGGCCAAGACGTTGCGCTGATCACCGACGGCAGGTTCTCCGGCGGCTCGCACGGGTTCATCATCGGGCACATCACGCCCGAAGCGCAGGAGGGCGGACCGATCGCTCTCGTGCAGGACGGCGACCTCATCATCGTCGATGCGGAGGCCAGAACGATCGATGTCGATGTCTCCGCGGGCGAAATGGAGCGTCGAAAGGCAAAATGGAAGGCCCCGCCGCTCAAGGCTCGACGTGGAACTCTTTACAAGTACATCAAAAATGTGAAATCGGCGTCCGAGGGCTGCGTGACCGACGAATGAAGGCCTCCACTCGCCCCTAACCAGCGACCGTTCGCCCCAACGACTCCCCCGTTCACTCGGTTTTTCCCGCAATTTCGAGGATCGACCCTAGACTTGCCGCGCGGGGGCGGACATCCACCTACCCTCCCGAATACCACGATGTACATAAACAAAGAGGGGCTTCGCGAGATTCGCAACGTCCTATTCAAGAAGCCGACCGTCGGGCGTCTCATCACCATGGCTTGGTTTACGCCCATCTACATGGGCCTCCGGCAGGTCATGGTCACATTCCGTGCCCTCGACGAGGTGCTCTACCCCGAATACCGAGACGAGAAGATCGACCGGCCGGTCTTCGTGTTCGCCAATCCGCGAAGCGGCACGACCCTCGCGCATCGGCTTATCAGCATGGACGATGAGGTCTTCGCCACCGTCAAGCTCTACCAGACCTGTTTCCCGTCAGTCACCGCCACTCGAACGTTCAAGCGACTCGCGAAGTTCACTGAGACCCGTGTAGGCGGCGCGCTGAACCGCGTCTACGATTTCTTCAACAACCCGCTCGCGAGCCGTTGGACGGAGGTCCATTCTCTGAGCCTCGACCAACCCGAAGAGGATGTGTGCACCCTGCTCTGGAGTCTTCAGTCACCCACGTCTGGATTGCTGTTTCCGTTCATGGACGACCTCCAAAGTCAGACCTGGCTCGATCGGCAGCCCCCCGAACAGCGCGCCGCTTTCATGGATTCGTACGAGAACACGCTCAAGCGCCACGTATACGAGGCCGGCGGCAAACGCTTCCTCAACAAGAACGTCTTCTTCGCACCACGTGTGCGGTCCGCGTACGAGCGGTTTCCGGATGCGGCCTTCGTGTACTTAGTTCGAAATCCGGTCGATGGTCTCCCGTCGTTCTTGAATATGTTCTACCAGGCTTGGAAAACACACTCGCCGAACATCCGTCCGGATGGCGAGGAGATCCAAGCGCTGAAGCGTCTCGGTTACGAGTACTACCGTTACGCGCTCGAATGCCGACGAGAGATCCCGAAGGATCAGTTCATCGTCATTCGCTACGAAGATCTCATCCGGGATCCAAAGGCGGCCATTCTCGACTTGTACGATCGCCTGGACATGCCGGTCAGCAAGGCCTTCGAGGCCAAGCTCGACGAAGCCGCCAAAGTGCACCGTGATTGGGAGAGCTCACGTGACTTCGAGCTCGATTTCTTCGGCGTGACCCCGGAGGAAGTCTACAGCGAGCTCCGAGACGTCTTCCGGGAGTTCGGCTACGACCACCCCGCCGCCCAGCCCTCCCTCCAACTCGAAGCCGCCGAATAGGCGATAGTGTGGGGTAGGCGATAGCGTGGGGGCGGTGGGGTGGGACCAATCGCCGGTCCGCAGGACCGACCTGGATCGCCAACGCCCTCTCCTGTTGTACATTGAGCCTCCTTGGAGGCTGTATGACGGAAGTTGAACGTTTCGAGTTTGCGGGCAGTGACGGTCAAATGCTGGCAGGGAGATTCCATCTGCCGGCAGTCGACCCGATCGCGTACGCGATCCTCGCGCACTGCTTCACGTGTTCGAAGGAAAGCAGGGCGGCCGCACAAATCAGTTCCGCGCTAGCGGCGCAGGGCATCGCAACCTTGCGGTTCGACTTCACCGGCCTTGGCGAGAGCGAGGGTGACTTCAGCGGCACCACCTTCTCGCACAACGTGGACGATGTCGTCGCCGCCGCGAATGCACTGAGAGAACGTCATCTCGCACCTTCGCTCTTGGTCGGCCATAGCCTCGGCGGGTCGGCCGTGCTGGCGGCCGCGTCGCAGATTCCAGAAGTCGTCGGTGTGGCAACGATCGGCGCACCCGTCGAGCCTCAGCACCTCGCTCGGCTATTCGGGGCATCGATCGAAGAAATCGAAGAGCGTGGGGAAGCTGAAGTGAACCTCGGCGGCCGCCCCTTCACGATTCGGAAGGCATTCCTCGACGACCTCGAAGTGCATTGCAACGCAGAGAAGATCCGATCCCTCAAGAAGGCTCTGATCGTTTTTCACTCTCCACAGGACAATATCGTCGATATCGACAACGCGCGACTGATCTTCCAGGCCGCACGACACCCGAAGAGCTTCATTTCGTTGGACGGGGCCGACCACCTCCTCAGCCGCCGGGCAGACTCGACTTACGTGGCCACAGTGTTGAAGGCCTGGGTAGGTCGCTATCTGCCAGAGGACATCGAAGAAGTTCCGGAAGATGCGCCCGAGGGCGGGGTCGTGGTCGAAGGAAAGTCGAGCGGATACCTCCAAAGAATCCGAGCGCGGGGCCATGTTTTCCCCGCGGATGAGCCACTGACGGCTGGGGGCACCGACCTCGGTCCAACGCCCTATGAGCTTCTGCTCGCGGGCCTCGGCGCCTGCACTTCGATCACCCTCCGAATGTACGCACGGCGCAAGGAGTGGCCGCTCGAGGGAGTGCGGGTCAAGCTCCGGCACAACCGGGTCCACGCCAAAGATGTCGAGGACGCCGAAAAGGATTCCGGCATGGTGGACGTGATCGACAAGGAACTCGAGCTCGAGGGGGACCTCACCCAGCAGCAACGCGAACGCCTGTTTGAAATTGCCGCGCGGTGTCCCGTGCATCGAACCCTGCTCAACGAGATCAAGATCCGTTCGGAGCTCACGCCCGAGGCCTGATTTGGCGACACTGGCTGCGTTCCATGACGTCTCGCTGAGTCTCGGAGGCGACACACTTCTCGACGGGCTGGGCCTGCAGGTCCACGAAGGGGATCATATCGGCCTCGTGGGCCCCAACGGCTCCGGGAAGTCGTCTCTGTTGCGGCTGCTTGCTGGGGAGCTCGAGCCCGACAGTGGACGGGTCACCACCGTCGAGGGGGTCCGAGTGGGCTTCTTGCCGCAAGAGATCGCGAAATTCCCCGACCAACCGGTTCTCTCATTCGTCTACGACAGTGTGGCTGAGAGGCCCAGGTTGCGCCACGCGCTCGAACGCGCCGAGTCACGATTGGGGACGCTTCAAGATTCGGACGGGGCAGACGAGGCCGAATTGGTCGACGTCGCCAGTGACGTGGCCGAGCTTCATGAGCACATCGGAGAGCTCGATGCACGGTTCTCAGAACATGAAGCCAAGCAGATCCTGCACGGGTTGGGATTCTCGCAGAGAGACCACGGTCGCTTGCTCTCCGAGCTGAGTGGTGGCTGGAAAATGCGCGCCGTTCTCGCCTCTCTATTGTTTCAAAAGCCAGGGCTCTTGCTTCTGGACGAGCCGACCAACCACTTGGACATGCCTTCGGTAGCGTGGTTCTCGAAGTTCCTACGGGCCTACGACCGAGCTCTCTTCTTGGTTTCCCACGACCGGGAGTTTCTCAACGAACAGATCAATCGGATCGTGAGCTTCGAGCCCGAAGGGGTCCGAACGTTTCGCGGTAACTACGAGCACTATTTGAAACAGCGCGACGAAGAACGCCAGGTTCTCGAGAACCGAGCGAAGAACCTCGAACGAGAGAAGGCGCACCTCGAGCAGTTCGTGCGGCGATTCAGGGCCAAGGCCAGCAAGGCTGCGCAGGTCCAGAGCCGGGTTCGCATGTTGGAGAAAATGGGGACCGTCGAGCTGCACCGCTCGGCGCGCGAAACCCATTTTTCGTTTCCGGCGACCACGCGCGGACCACGCGTGCCACTTCGGGTCGATGAGCTCTCCAAGTCGTTCGGAGATCTCGTCGTGCTGGACCGGGTAACCTTGGCGGTCGAGCGCGGTGACCGCATCGCCATCGTGGGACCCAATGGCGCAGGGAAAACAACTCTCCTCAGAATCCTCGCCAGCGAGATCGAGCCGACCGCAGGTCGGGTGCAGCTGCCCGGACTTTCGGAGGTGCGGTACTTCGCCCAGCATCACGCCGAAGCGTTAAGCCTCCAGCACACCGTCTACCAAGAAGTCATGCGTTCGAGCGACGGATCGAGCGCCGAGAGGGTCCGGGCGGTGCTTGGGGCGCTCTTGTTTGACGAGCGCGGAGTAGAGAAGCGCGTCTCCGTGCTGTCTGGCGGTGAAAGAGCGCGGGTCGCAATGGCCAAAATCCTCGTACGGCCCGGGAACGTTCTGCTGATGGACGAGCCTACGAACCACCTCGACCTTCAAACCACCGAGGCGTTGACCGACGCTCTCGCGACCTTCGACGGCACCCTCTTGTTCGTGAGTCACAATCGCGCGTTCATACGGCGACTCGCAACGAAGCTGTGGGTGGTTCACGACGAACAGGTCGAGAGTTACGCCGGAACGCTCGACGACTACCTGTGGTCCTGCCAGGAACGAGACGTCGCCCCAGCCACCGAGATTGCGGTGACGACCGAAGGCTCGAAGAAGAGCAGGCACGCTCGTAAAGAACAGAGACGCCGGGAAGCCGAGCTCCGGGCGGAACAGAACCGCGAGCTCAAGCCGCTCGAGAAGCGCGCGAACGCCCTGGAAAAGAGGATCGAGGCCCTCGAGGAAGCGGTCGCTCAGCACACCGAGGACCTCAGCAAGCCCGAGCTTTATGACGATGCAGAGAAGCGGGACGGTGTGATTCAAGAGATGCACGCGGCCCAAGCGGAGCTCGAGCGATCGCTGGAGGAGTGGAGCGAGGCGCACGAGCGGTTGGAGCAGCTCAGGGCGGAATTCGACGCGTGACCCCGTTTTTCCGCTCCGCCGTGCCCATACGATAACATCGGCTACATGGCTTCGCGACGTTGGTGGGGCGCTGTGCTGATCCTCTTGGGTCTTCTCACTGTTCTGGTTTTCATTCCTGGGCTCAGTGACGAGTTCACTTGGGACGACAACGGCCTCATCCGCACTAACGAGAACGTTCAACGGCCTGAACACTATCGCGAAGCACTCACGACGCATTTCTGGAACGTGTCGGAAGACGCGGTGGAGGCGAACGAGACCTACAGCCACCTCTACCGACCGCTCGTCACGCTCGCTTACATCGTCCAGTACCGGCTCTTTGGGCTTCACGCCCTGGGGTACCGAGTGGTCAGTCTTACGCTGCACTTGCTGTGTTGCGTCTTGGCGTTTTTCTGGCTCGCGCGGCGACTACCGAAAGGGAGCGAGGTCCATCGCCTGGTCGCGATCAGCTTGGGGGCTGGCGTTTTCGCGCTCCATCCGAGCCGAGTCGAGGCCGTTTCGTGGATCTCGGGAAGCACGGAGCTCTGGATGTGCACGCTCGTGCTCTTGGGCGCGCTAGCTTTCGACTCGAAGCGAAACTGGCTTGCGGGGATCCTGCTCGCGTTGGCGCTGTTCGCAAAGGAATCTGCCGTTATCGCGGCGCCGCTCCTGTTGGCTGATCGATTTCTAATCCACGGTCGACGGGATCGAGCGACATCGGTAGCCCTGATCACTCCGGTTGTCACGGCGTTGATCGCGCGGATTTGGATGGTCGACGTGGACCTGCCTTCGGGCGAAGTTCGCGACGCTGTGCCGCGGGTTCTTGCTTCGTTTGGACTGTATGCCCAGCAAGTCGTAGCACCCTGGAACCCGACCGCCTTCCCCGGCATGCGAATCTATTCGTGCGAGGCGGGAGAGTCGTTGTCAGTTGCATGGTGGATCGGCGGGACGTTGCTCGTTGGCGCAACCGCTGCTCTGGGAATCGTGGCACTCCGCCGAAATGCGTGGCGTCCGGTGTTCGCGGACGCCCTGTGGCTCGTGGCCCCGTTGTTGCCGGTCGTGAACTTGCTCGACTTGGGCAGTCGCAATCTAACCACGGATCGATTCTTGTATCTCCCGATGTTGGGCGTGGCCGCGATTTCGGCCCGCGGTGTTTTGTGGCTCCTCGACCGGCGACCGGCAATAGGAAGAGTGAGCGCGATCGCAATCGCGGTACTCATCGTGGGATTCGCCGTCATGACGTCGCTCCACTCGCACGTGTTCGCGTCGTCGTTTTCCTTGTGGGAGTACGAAGTGCAACGAAACCCAAACAACCCTTTCGCGCTCCACGCCGTCGGCACCGCACGCACGCGGGCAGGGCTTCGAAACACTGGGCTCGAGTTTCTCGAACACGCGCGAGCAGTCGCCGAGGGCACCTGTGTGCACAGCGATCAGGTGCGAGCCGCGAGAGATCTCGGGTGGGCACTCTCTTTGAGAACGGGCCCTAACGATCGAGAGGCTCTCATGGAACTGCAAGCCACGTACGCGCGCCTGCCGGCAGACGGTGTTTTCGAACACGACGGACCCTCGGGATGGTCGATTCAGCTCACGCCTGAAGAAACGCGCGACCTCGTCTCCGACGATCTTCACTACGCCCTACCCCGCGCCACGATCGAAGCGCGCCTCGGCCACGTGGATGAGGCGATGGCGATTCTCGAGGCCTTAGAGATC
>CAXMND010000116.1:0-3192 GCA_964194675.1 uncultured Coxiellaceae bacterium
AGAGACTGCGCCTTCGCGACCAATCGGAGGGCCGCGAGGAAGGTGCCCGTCGCGTCCGGTCCGTCGCCAGCCAGCACGGCGTTCAGGTATTCCACCGCATACTCGTGGTCGCGCAGCCTTTCGAGCAAGGTCTCTTCGTAACTACGTCCGCGTCTACCCATCATGAGCTCCGGTATTCGGCCCAGTACGCCTTCGCGCGAGCGATATCGTTGAACCATTCATGCCACGGACACTTGCCATCGACCGTCTCGTAGAGGACCAGCTTCCGCGCTCGGCCTCTCATTGCATAGTGTCCCTTATAAAGGACGCATGGTCAATCGACTCAGGACACATGCAAGGGTATCGGACCCATGCACGCAGCGTTTCTCGACAATCTATGGAGAAGCACAGCGAAAACAACGGACCTTACGGCCTCACCAGATTTGATACCTGACGCTCAAGCGGCGGGATCGGTAGCGGACCCCCCCTACCAAACTGCGGCCACTTCCTACAGGAAGACGACCCCCAACCACACCCCAACCGCAGCCCGCCAACCGCCCAAAACACGGCGAAAACCACCGGCCGCACGGCCTCGCCAAACTTGATACCGAGTCGCTTGCAACATGAGGCGTCGTCTCGGGGCTGGCGGTTGCCCGGATTCAATCCAACGCAACTGCTCCCGACCGCGGCCGATGACTGACGCACATCGGGGAGCATGCAGTTTCGGTTGCAGGTATATGTCATATCTGACATAGAAAGAGTAGGCTAAAGTTCCTGACAAACCCCTCGTCTGGCTCGAGGGGAAGGTTCGAAGCCCTCCGTTCTCACGCGAAGCTCGGAGGCGTGCCGGATGGCTACTAAGGCGGCTGCAACGAGGAGAGACCCTATCGATGCCCGACTCGCGACCCATGCCCACCATCGGGCCTCGCTGCAATGAGCTCAGGATCACCGACAAGGCCACCGAAGTGTCGTGGCGAATCATCTATCGAGTTGACCGCGACGCGATCGTCATCGTCGACGCGTTTGCCAAGAAGAGCCGCGCGACGCCCACTGCAGCGATCTCCCGCGCCGCACGGCGACTCAAGCGCTACGACGAGGCCATACGATGAAAGCCGACAAGCGAAAGCGACTAGAATCGAAAGGCTGGAAGCTCGGCAGCGCCCGCGCCTTCCTCAACCTCTCCGACGAGGACGTCGCATACATCGAGCTCCACCTTGCCCTCGCCAAGCTGCTCCGGAAGCAAAGAAAATCCCTCGGCTACACCCAAACCGAACTCGCCGACCTCATCCGCTCGAGCCAATCCCGCGTCGCCAAAATGGAGGCTGGCGACCCAAGCGTCTCGATCGATCTCCTCATCCGAACGCTCCTGGCGCTCGGCGTGAACTGCAAACAGGTGGGTAGGGCGATCGCGGCAACGGTCTCGACGTAGCAACCCCAGGACACAGCAAACACCACGCCGCGCCGCCGCCGATCATGGCCTCTATGGGCAGAGGCCGATGCCTTGATAGAGAGCCCTTAGCGCCGCTACACGCTCGCGGAGCGTGCGTGTCTCTGGAAACAGGTTGCCGCTGTTGGCCGCGTCGAGCACGTCCTGCAGATCGGTATCAGTTCGGAAGTTCTCCCACGGTTGATCGAAATCGATGCTCACGTTCTCGAACAGCGCTGCGACGTCCGGGCTGATGTCGATCGTGCCCGCGGGATCTCCGTCGGTGTCTAGTGTCTGAAGAAGCACCGCCATATTGTGCACGATTCGAAACGCGCTTCCGTCATCGGGCAAGCTGGCGCTGATATCGCAGCCACCGATCGCCTCTTCGGTGACCCCCGCGAGGTCAAACGGAGTGACCTGTTCTTTCGCAGCGGTCTCCCCAAGGTCGGTACCGCCTAGGGAAAACGAAACCGTGGCACCCTCGACGAAGAGGAAGCTGCCCGGATCGTCGTTGTCGCCGGTGACCCCGGTCATGATGACTTCGCCGTCCACGCTCGTTTCATAGTCGATGCCAGAAACGCGGCTGTCGTAGTAGTAGCCGCTGGTGTAGCAAACAGTGTTGTAAGCGCCGCGGACGCACTCGGTGGTGCACCCTGGGAGAGCCGCGGACACGCCCAAAGCGCACAACGTAAGAAATCGAATCTGACTCATGTGACCTGCTCCTCGTAAGTGTGGAGGCGGGGCATAGCCGATATCGAGGCGGTTGTCGCGTGCTGCCGCCCTCCAAAACACGGCAAAAACCACAGAGGCGCTTCAGTCCGACGACGAAAGCCCATTGCACCCCAGCCCCTCGTCGCTAGAACCAGGTCATGCCGAAACCTCTGATGTGTCCCCCCGAAGTCCTGAGCCAAGATCTCCACGGGCGCCGCGTGATTGTGACTGGCGCCAACTCCGGCATCGGTTTCGTCACCGCGAAACAGCTTGCGAAGCAGGGGGCGTCGGTGACGCTCGCGTGCCGAAACGAGGCGGAGGGTAGGGCGCGGGCTGACGAGATTCGCGCCGAAGTCCCGAACGCCGATCTCGAGGTGCGCAGGCTGGATCTGGGTGACCTGGACTCGGTGCGCTCCTTCGTCGACGGGTATCTTGGGGATCACGATTCCCTTCATCTCTTGATCAACAACGCGGGTGTGATGAATACGCCTGAAGGGAAAACGGTGGATGGATTCGAGACTCAGATCGGCGTCAACCATCTCGGGCATTTTCTCCTGACGGAACTCCTCCTCGACACCCTCAAGAAGAGCGCGCCTGCGCGCGTGGTCGTGGTTTCAAGCTGCTACCACGACAAGGCGATGGGCCGTGAAGGCGTCATCGATCTCGACGATCTCCATTTCGACAATCGCAAGTACGAAGGCTGGGTCTCCTACGCGCAATCCAAGTTGGCGAACGTTCTGCACGCCAAGCAACTCGCGAAGCGTCTCGAGGGAACCGGAGTCACCGCGGTGAGTGTTCATCCGGGGTGGGTCAGGACGCGGCTTATGCGTCACACGATGCCGGGGTGGATGCAAGACTACGTGATGCGACCGTTCATGGTCATGATGGGCATGGTCGAGCCGTGGGAGGGTGCCCAAACCTCCTTGTACGCCGCGCTGGCTTCCGACGTCGAAGCCCACCCGGGCGCCTACTACAGCCAGACCGGCACGTATCGCGACAAAGCCAAGAACGCGGGCGGCTGGCCACTCGAATCCCCAAATCCCCACGCCAACGATGACGAGATGGCACAACGCCTC
>CAXMND010000117.1:0-4673 GCA_964194675.1 uncultured Coxiellaceae bacterium
GTTGCCGGATGGCATTGAATAGCCCGATGACGATCAGCACCATGATCCCGACGAAGATCGGGATAGGCTCAAAGAGCGCGGTCTGCGCGTCTACCGTAGACTCGTACTCGCCTCCCCATTCGACGTGGTACCCGGGCGGAAAGTACAACGCCTCGATCTGAGGCCGAAGCCGGTCGAGCAGCGCGGGCGCAGAGTCGTTCGTGGGGTCGGTCACGACCGTCAGTGTGCGTTTGCGGTTGCGTCTCTCGACGACTTGGTCCGTCCACTCCGTATCGAGGCCGGTCACGACGTTCGCAAGCGGGATGTAGCGTTGCGCAACCGGACTCCAAATCGGGACCTGACGGAGGTTGTCGACGATCAGTCGCTCGGGCGCCGGCGCACGGAAGGCCACCGGGATGACCTCGTCGCCCTCTCGATACACGCCGACGAACTCGCCTTCGAACCCAGCCGTGGTCGCATCGGCCACCATCCGTGTGGTGATCCCGTGGGCATCGGCCTGCTCTTCGGAAAGCCGTGGGTGGACCACCTTCACGCGCTCATACCACCGGCCGCGCGATCCCTTGGTATCGTGGTCCGCTCGGAATATCGCGAGCGCCTGCTCCTCTAGATCGCGCAGAACGTCTGGGTCGGGACCGACGAGCCTGGCTTCGATCTTTCCGGGCTTGCTCGGCCCGAGATCGAAGGTTCGACCAAACGCAATTGCATCAGGCGCAATTTCACCGATGATTCCCTCGGCCTCGAGGATGTCGCGGCTCAGGTTCTTGTAGTCCTCGATGTCAACGAGGAACTGCGCGTAGCCGCTGTGTTCCTTCTCGGGCGTGAAGGTCAAAATGAAGCGAAGCGGGCCTTGCCCGATCGCCGTCGCGACGTGAGTGACGCCCTCCATCTTCGCGAGCCTATCCTCGATGACCGACGCCCTCCTTTCGGTCTCGTCGATGTGCGTGCCGATCGGCCAGAACACATCGACGCGGAACTTGGGAGTGGTGGACGCGGGAAAGAACGTCCGTCCCGTGAACCCGAACCCGTAGAGCGCGCCCGCGAAGAGCGTGAAGACGGCGATCGTAGTGCCCCAGCGATGGTTTATGCAGAAGCCGAGAAACCGCTTGTACCCATTGTAGAATGCGTTGTCGTAGGGGTCCTTCTTCTCATCTTTGTTCTCATCCCTCGGTTTCGGTTGTTTGAGAAACCAAATTCCGAGCAACGGCGTAACCGTCATGGCCGTGATCCAGCTGAGCGACAGTGAAATCCCGATCACGACGAACAGCGACCGGCAAAACTCCCCTGTGCTATCGGGGGAAAGCCCAATAGCGGCAAATGCGATAATGGCAACGGCCGTAGCGCCGAGGAGCGGCATGGAGGTTTGGCCGGACACCTCCCTCGCGGCCTTTTCTGGATCCATGCCGTCATTGATGCGCACCAACATGCCGTCGATGATCACGATCGCGTTGTCGACGAGCATGCCGAGCGCGATGATCAAGGCGCCAAGCGAAATGCGCTCGAGGGCCACCCCAGCCGGCCCCATGAAAATGAAGGTGGCGGCGATGGTGAGGACGAGGACGAACCCGATGATGAGCCCGCTCCGAAGCCCCATGAAGAGCAGTAAGACGACGACGACGATCGCGATGGCTTCCATGAGGTTGATCAGGAAACCGTCGATCGAGGCTGTGACCATGTCGGATTGCATGTAGATGACGCCGAGCTCCATTCCCAAAGGCGTCTGGTTCTCGAGCTCGTGGAGACGATTCTTGATGCCGTCTCCCATCGTCACGACGTTGCCGCCCTTTTCGGTCGAGATGCCGATGCCGATGGCGTTGTGGCCGTCGAAGTGGAGTTTGTTGAGTGGCGGATCCTCGTATGAGCGATTGATGTTGGCGATGTCGCGCAGACGCACCTGGGACTTATCGCCCTTGCTGATCCAAATATCCCCAAGCTCTTGCGAGGTGTGGATCAGCGAGTCCGGCTGAATCTTGACGTACTCGGTCCCGACGTTGACGAAGCCTGCGTCGGTGACGACACCTTCAGCGACGAGTTGCGCCTTGATATCATCGGGCGAAATTCCGATCTGGGAAACGCGTTCACGATCGAACTCTATGTAGACGATTTCATTGACGACACCGAAGAGCTCGACTTTGGCGACGTCTTTGACGAGGACGAGCTCGCGCCGAAGAAGCTTTGCATAGTCGTAGAGCTCGCGATAACTGTACTCGTCACCGGAAAGAGCCAAGAACACACCGAACACGTCCGAGTAGTCATCGATGACCAACGAAGGGCCCGCGCCGGGTGGCAAGTTCGACTGTGCGTCCCCAACCTTGCGCCGCAGCTCGTCCCAGACCTGAGGAAGTGCCTCTCCTGGCACGTTCGAACGCATTTCGACCGTAATCGTCGATTGCCCGGGGATGTTGCGAGACTCGAGCCTTTTGATCTTGCCTAGCTTTTGAATGGCTAGCTCGAGCTCGTCGCTAACCTCTTCTTCGACCTCGTACGAAGTCGCACCCGGATACGGCGTAACGACCAGAGCCTCCTTGATGGTGAACTCTGGGTCCTCGAGGCGAGGCAAGCCATTGAATGCCTTCATCCCGGCATAAACAGCCACCAGCGTCAGGACCACGACGATCGTCCTGTTTTTTAGGGAGAAATCGGTGAGGTTCATTGCCGCGTCTCGTCCGATTGCTCCATCTCGGTCACTTGGCGATCCTCGGTGAGGAGATGCACGCCGGTCATCGCAATCGCCTCTCCGCCCTCGAGGCCCTCGGTCACAACAATTCGATCACCGGTGATCTTGCCCACTTCGATCGGTCGCTTGGACACCGTCATCGATTCCTCGTCGACGACCCAGATGAACGGCTTCTTTCCGGTGTCGGCGACGACAGCCTGGGCCGGTACTAGGAACTCGTCTGGCGTGGTCGTGAGTAGCCCGGTGAGCACGAGCTTCGCGGTCATCCCCGAAAGCACTCCGACCCCTTCGGGCTTCTTCATGACGAACGTCGCGCGAAACGTCCTGGTGTTGGGATCGGCGGCCGTAGCCAGCTCAGAGAGCGCCACCGGAAACTGGCTACCAGGTAGCGCCGAAAGCTCCACCATCGGCTTTGCTTGTTTGTTCCATTTGGCGAGATCCAAGTTCGCGTTGCTCTGGCCGGCCAAGTCTCTCTCGGGAACGTCTACCACCACCTCCATGACGGACTCGTCTTGGAGGAGCAGCACGGGCTCACGCGCCGCGACATTACGATAATCGGTCACCAGCTTGCGCGCGATCACGCCATCGAAAGTCGCGCGAAGCTTGGTTTCTTCGAGCGCCTTCTGTGAAATCCGAAGCTCGGCACGGCTGACGTCGCGCGAACGGGTTGCCACATCGAGGTCCCGTTGCGTCCCCGATCCCGATGCGAAAAGCTTGCTCTCGCGACGGTACTCGGCGTCTGCCAAACGGAGCCGCGCTCGCGATGCCTCGGCCTGAGCCTGATAGTCACGCGGATCGAGGCGCGAGAGGACCTGACCCTTCTTGACCTTCTGACCCTCATCGACATTCCAGTCGATGATGTGCCCGTCGACCTCAAAGGCGAGCTCCACGACCTTCTTCGATTTGATCCGGCCAGGATAGTCGGGACGCGTATCCCCGACCTGACCGTCGAGCCGGTAGATCTTGACCGGCCTCGTTGGAGACTCGACCTCGACCACCTCTTCCTTCTTGCAGGAAGTGAGCATCACGAGCGCGGCCAACAGGGCAATCCGCGCGAGGGCTCCTGGGGGCATCCTTGAAAGCATCAACGACTCCATGTTCAAGTGTATTTCGAAAGGATCGGGGGGATCCGCGGGAGCATAGAAAGCGCGCCATCGGTTGCCAAGGGCAAATGTGGTCGATGTGGGCCTGCGAGCCGGCACGAAATAGACAGGATCGCCTGGGGAATCCCGCAACCCTCGACTATGCTTCGGCCCGCTGTGTGCGACGGTTCTCCCACTTCGTCGCTCAGGAGGAATGGATGCGAGTCGTATGGCCCTTGCTAATTGCGCTTCTAGTCGCGCCCGCGATGCTCATCGCCCAAAGCAGCAAACCCAAGATCAGGGTAGTAGTAGTGACCGATGGCCCATCCGCCGACCTAGACGTGGTGATGGACGACCTGGCAACCGAGATTAGGACTCAGCTTTCCGATCGGTACGAGGTGGAGCTCGCTGCCCTCTTGGAAGGAGATTGGACCCGAGAGAGTGTCAGACGGCAACTCGACGCCGCCTATGCCGACCCGGACGTGACCGCTGTGTTCGGCTTCGGTCACCTGGTCGTCGCTGAGGTCGCGTCTCGAAAGCGGCTGCCGAAACCTACGATTCTCCCCTTTGTCACCGAAGGCACCCGTCAAGGCCTCCCACGCAGGGACGACGTCAGTGGTCGCAAGAATCTGAGCTATATCACGGAAGAGTTCGACATCACGGACGAGTCGGAGCGACTTCGCGAGGTCGCAGGGTCCAAGAACATCGTATTGCTGGCGGAAGAGTCCGAGGCGGGCATCCTCCCGGACCTAACCGGGGGCGAGATCAGGATCGCAGTGGCAGGCCCCGACGTGACTGCTCTCCTGAACGCCATCCCCAGCACCGCCGACGGCGTGATCATCGCCCCCATGCGCAGGCTCAGCAGCGAACAGCGTAGGCGCCTGGCCGACGGCCTGATCCAACGGCGTCTCCCGAAC
>CAXMND010000118.1:0-9284 GCA_964194675.1 uncultured Coxiellaceae bacterium
TCAGTCGAAGCGAGTGATGGCCGGTGTCATTCAAATGACCTCGACTGCCGATGTCGACGCCAACATGGGCAGTGTGCGGGAGCTCGTTCGGGAGGCCGCGAAGCGGGGCGCCGAGCTGGTCGTGGTGCCCGAATGCTTTGCATACCTCGGACCCGAAGCGGGAAAGCTCGAGATTGCCGAGTCGCTCGATGACAACGGCCCCATCCTCGAGGCGTGCCGCAGCGTCGGAAGAGACGCCGGCGTCGATGTCGTCTACGGCGGCTTCTGGGAAAAGAGCGACGTGGCAGGCAAGGTGCGCAACGCCTGTGTCTACATGCGCGCCGATGGCTCGATCGCGGCGGTGTACCGAAAGATCCATCTCTTCGATGTCGACCTCCCCGATGGCACGAAGGTCCTCGAATCCGACACAGTCGAGCCAGGGGCCGACATCGTCGTTGCCGAGGCCCCCTTCGGCACGCTCGGCTTGAGCGTCTGCTACGACCTGCGTTTTCCCGAGCTCTACCGGCGGCTCGTCGACGAAGGTGCCATCGCCCTGGCCGTTCCGGCGGCTTTCACCCTCACGACAGGCAAAGACCACTGGCACGTGCTCCTTCGGGCAAGGGCGATCGAGCAGCAATGTTACGTCCTGGCGGCTGCCCAGACCGGCCATCACTACGGAAAGCGGCGCTCCTATGGGCATGCGCTGATCGCCGACCCGTGGGGCACCGTCATCGCGCAGTGCGGAGAGGGGAAGGGGGCTGCAGTTGCCTCAATCGAGCCCCGTAGGGTCGAGCAGGTGCGACGGTCCGTGCCGAGCCTCGCCCACCGCCGACTCCGCTGAAAGCTTCCGGCCCGAGGTCGGGCGGTTCTCCTAGTCGATGCTCAGTAAGTCGATGCTCAATAAACAAAGGGCGAATGCCCTTCGGCATCCGCCCTCCGTCGTGTGTACGTGCTGTATGCTGTAGCCCTAGGTCCCGCCGCCTGCGCCGCCTGCGCCGCCTGCGCCGCCTGCGCCGCCCGCGCCGGTCACCACCGGTACGGTAACACCGTCGCCGAGCATCGTGCACAGCCCGGTGTCGCTAGCGTCGAGCGTCAAGGGAATGCCGCCGAGCGACGTTATCAAGAGGTCGAATACAACCTGGTTGAGCCTAATGGTGAACTCTGTGGCATCTGCGGCGATCTCAAAGTCACCGGTAGCCGAACCGGCGTCGATCGTCAACTCCGTTCCCTCCAGCGTTTGTGCGGGAATCGGTACTACGAGCGAGCCTGTCCCACCCACTATCGCGTCATAGGTGCTGGTGCTGGTGTCGACGACATCCACCGTGACCTCAACCGGAACGGTGAGCATGCTCACCGCGGTGATGTTGATCCCGAAGGTCGCACCCTGAACGAGTGGTTCGTCGCCGAAGTCTAACGTAAACACGACTGGAGCGAGGATGTCGCCCACAGCCGCACCGATACCTCCGAGAGCCGATTCTGGGCAAAAGACACAAGCGGGGGTGTCTACGCAATCCGGCAGCATCATGCCGCCAGTACCGCCGGTACCGCCTCCCGCACCACCTGTTGCACCACCGGCTCCGCCGGTTGCTCCGCTGCCGCCGGTGCCGCTTGTGCTGTCGTCACCGCAACCCACCAAGCCAAGCGCGCCGGTGAGTAACGCAATCACACTTAATTTCATCAATTTAGTCATCCCTTGTTCTCCTCTTCGTAAGACCCCGGCGCGAGACAGCTTGGCACAAAATAGGGGGCAAGCCCACCGCGCGCGACAACGTTTACCTGTGTTTCGTGGGGCATGCAACGAATTGACGTCGGTATTTCGAGAGCGCGGCCCGCTTCTACCCGAATGCGTCCGGGTCGGGGCTTCCCGTCGGCCGTGGATTGACGATAGTCCCCGTAATCTCAGCGTTTTCAGCTGAACAAGCGTTTATCTCCGAAACCAAGGCATCAAACGGCTCGTCGCGCGCTGGTAGTCGGCGTACGTAGGGTACTTCTGAAGTGACATCTGTTCGGTGAGCCCTGTCGACCCCTGAAAGAGCAAGGTCAACAACACCGCGCCCGTGACCGTCCAGTTGAGCCACCCGGCCCCCGCGGCGATCGAAAACACATAATAAATCCACCACATCGCCTGTTCGCAGAAGAAGTTCGGATGGCGTGAGTAGCGAAAGAGGCCCGTCGTGAGGAAGTCTGCCTTAGGCGTTTCGCCTCGCGCCTTCGCGGCGTACTTGGCGGTCTGGAATCGCCACTGTTGCTCGTCGGCGATCGTTTCACCAAGGAGAAACAAGGTGAACGCGACCACCGCGGCGTAGTCGAGGGTGTTGAGGGGCGTCCCTCCCCGTTGGTAGGCCGCGTACGATGGCACCACGATCAACAGCAGCAAGACGTTCTGAAAGGGGGCGAGGAAGGTCGCGTTCAAGACCTGAAACCACTTTGCGCCGATCCTTTGTTGAATTTCCTCCCAGCGATAGTCTTCGCTCCCCGGCGTGTATCCACCCTTGCGCGCGTAGTTGAAGGTGAGACGCACGCCCCACAGAGTGACGAGACCGGCCATCAAGTTGAGACGCGCATCGTTGAAGCCGACGTGCCCAGCGAAATGCACCGCGTACATCACCGGGGTGATCGACCAAAGGCGGTCGACCCATGAGTACTCACCGGTGACGATAGAGAGTACCCAACAGAGCCCTGCAAAGCCGACTGACGCCCAGAACGCAGTCACGAGCGGGTCCGTGGCTTGGTAGAGCGCGACCGGGTCCATCGTCAGCCGATGCCGTGCTCTTTGAGCTGCGCCATGAGCTCGCTGAAGTCCCAGTAGACTTTGAGTGAGCTCAGCTTGCCGTTCTCGTTCACTTCGTAGAGGCCAACCATGTCGATGACCGTCTTGATGCCACCGAGGTCGTTTGTGGCCTGGAGCACCGCCACGCAGGTGTTGTCACAGGGGATGCGCTGCGAGGCCACGAGGGTGAGGTTCGCCTTCGCGATCACGTTATCCCAGAAACGTTCGATCGCGGCCTTTCCCTGGTGCCCTTTGCCGTCAGGATCGAGCATCGACTTCCCCACGGGGTCAGCCAGGAAGGCATCTTCCGCGAACAGCCCGAGCCATGATTCTTTATCTTTGGCCATGGCGAACTTTGCGGAGTTTTCGCTGGCTGTAACGGCAGGATGAGCCTTGGACATGGTTCGCTTTCTTTTTTTCTATCGGGCCGCGGTTTCGACGGTCCGGAGGAGGGATTTGCTGTACACACCCCGCTGCGCCAGGCGTTCGCGCGCCTTCTTTGCCACTGCGTCCCATGCGGCTTGGTGGGCAGTCGTGTCGACGACTGCGATGCCACGGCCAACCAGGGTTTCGTATGCTCGGCCGTCGTCGCGCTGTACGATCTGATCGAGCTTTCGAGCAGCCCGCTTCGCCGTATCGAGCAGTGTCTTTTGGTCAGCAATCGTGAGCCCGTCGAATTTCTTCTTACTGATCACCGAGCCCCCAACGATGATGTTGAAGTTGCTCGATGTCATGGCTTTCAGCCGCGTGTACCATTGGAAGGCAACCGCAGCCATCGCGGACGCGGGGACGATCTGGAGCTCGTTGTCCCCGAGGCCCGGGAACACACCCGACGGGCCGACGCGCACGGGGTTGGCTCCGATCGCTTTGACGAACTCCTCGACGACGGCGTTGTCCTTGCCCGCCCACGCCGGCTTCTTGGCTAGGTCGGCCGGGCTCGCAAAGGAGGTCGAGGCAAAGACACGGTTCTTTCCGCCGTCACCCCAGGTGAGAAGCTTGAATCCGCCGTCCTCGATCGCCTTCTGAAAGCGCTTGTCGAGCTTCTTTCTGGCGCGGTCTAGCGCTGCGTCGGTGGTCAGCAGTCCCGGTGCGGCGAGGACCTGGATCTCCGGCACGATCAGACTCAGCCCGGTCGTCGCGACACCGGCCGCATCGAGCTTGCCTGCCTTGATCTTCCGAATCAGTTCGCGATCGTCACCCTCGCTGCCGCCCGAAAAGACGCGAAGCTCGACGCGGCCCTCGGTTTCCTTGGCGAGGGTACGGCCCCAGGCTTTGAGGACCTTCACGAAAGACGAGCCTGGAGGCGCGAGCGATGCGATGCGAATCGTAGTGGCGGTCTCGGCGCCAGCACTCGATACCGTCGCGGTGCCCGGAATGAACAACGCGGCCACCGTCAGCGCCGCGACCGAGAACAGTTTTCCCCGATTCATCGTGAACCCCTTAGAGGCCCAGCGCGGGCACGAATCGACGCCTCAGGAAACCGCGCAACTCTTCCTCGTTTCGTTGGGGATCCGGGGAGGCGAGGAACGACATGATCAGGCGCAGCATGTACTCCATCACTTCGGCGGCCTCGTCCTCGTCCCAACCCGCCCAGTCGATGAAGTCGCCGAAGGCCACTCTACTGAACGCGATCGAGGCGGGCTGTGTGAACCCGCGCAACACCGCTGCATCGAAAACCGGTGGGTTCCAGACTTGCTTGAGGACCGGATTTTCTCGTACGCCTCGGAGCGTGAAGACCATCGCTTCGACCACACTCTCCGCCGGGTCGTCGAAGCTTTTCATGTGGGTACGCACCTCGTTTGCGAGGCGAAGGCCGGCTTGGAGCAAGACGGAGCGAAGCAGCTCGTCACGGTCTTTGAAGTAGCGATAGACGGTCGGCCGACTGACTCCCGCTTCGAGCGCCACGTGCGCGATCCCAGTACCGGTCAGGCCGTCGCGAGCGACACACTGCGCGGCGACCTCGAGGAGGCGTTCTCGAGCGGCTGTGCGCTGAGGCGGATCCCCATCCCACGCCTCACGATTGGTGGGCGCCTTCTTTTCGTTGGCAGAGCTATCTGTCATCAGGCGATCGAAGAACCTGATGGTTCCAATACCGCGGACCCGGGGTGCCGATCAAGCATGCGAATGATCGGCCGCAAAACAGGGGCCGTTCACCACAGTGACCAGTGTGCAGCGAGCAAGACTTGTCAGCACCGCGACGGGGAACAAGAGAAGCACGCGGGGGAATCCCCGACGAAGAGCCCGGTCACGAGTACGGTCGTCGTGCGACGCCTCACATGATTGCCGATTTACCTCCTAGAGGGCCCCGCTTCGCTTGCGTCAACGGAAAATTTCCGTGATTTTGTTGAAGAGGAGGCCCTCATGGCTTATCGATGGCTTGGAATCTTGCTGGTTTCGGCCGCTTGTGCGGTCGGCTGCGGGAACGAAGGTACAGGAGACCCGCTTAGCGGCACGGGCGGAGACGGCGGAGCAGGAGGCTCGGGTGCCGGCGGAACCGCTGGCGTCGGTGGGTCGGCGCCGTTGTGCATGACCAACTCGCTATGCCGTGCCTGTCCGAGCGAAGGGCTTTGCACGAATGACGACTGCTCGGACGGATTCGTATGCATCGAGTCCGGCTGCGACAGCCTCGAGGGCGCGCCGATCAAGCACTGTGTGTTCGGCGGCGGCGGCGCCTGCGTAACTAGCGACAACTGTCTCCCCTTCCCAGGGCGCGAGTGCATCGATGTTCCAGGTGAGGGCAAGCGCTGCGTCAAGACGACGCCCGGATGCGACACGAGGTTCGACTGCGTGCCTGGCTTCTCCTGCGAAAGCGGGGGCTGCGTGGACCGCCGGCTTCCTTGTGACATCGACGATCACTGTCCGAAGAACCACGTCTGCGTGGCTGGGACGAACGGGAGCTTCTGTTCGCGCGTCCAAGTCGATTGCATTGAGGACTTCGATTGCGTCGACCTTGCACCTCGCTGCGCAAACGTCGACGGCGACCTCGCTCAAAAGAAAGAATGCGCCGGCGTATTCGACGCAAATCAGTCGATGCCGGTCGCTTGCGTGAACGCGGACTGCACCGATGGGTCGGCGCCTGTCTGCGAAACGGCAGGTGCGGGAAGCATGACTCAGTGCGGGCAGTACGGGCTTTGCCTCGACGGCGCGGACTGTACGGCTGGCTTCAGCTGCGTTGGGCTCTGGCCGGATGGACGCAAGGAATGCGTACCGAGCGGCGGGAGCTGCTCGAGCTTCAGCGATTGCCCGGTGCGGGAGGTTTGCGCCTCCCCGAGGAATGGTGGCGCGCCGAGTTGCCAGGCTGGATTCCAACCTTGATCAAAATGAAACGAGCCGAACCCAAAGTAAGAAAGAGTGTCACCCGCTACGGGCCGTGGTCGCTTGCCGTGGTGTCGCTCGCGCTCCTCGTGGGCTGCGGTGATGCTAGTGCCCCGGTCTTTCAGGGAACGGGAGCCTCTGGAGGTGCTGGCGCCACCGGAGGCAACGGCACCGGCGGCGGCATGGGCGGCATGGTTGGAACTGGAGGAGCAACAGGTGTCGGCGGCATGGTTGGCACCGGGGGCGCTGGTGGCACAGGCGGATCGGCCGCGGGTGGCGGCAGCGGGGGAGCGCTCGGTCCTTGCGCCACGAATGCGCTTTGCCACACCTGCCCCGATCAGCTTCTTTGTCAGACCGACGACGACTGCATGTTCAGCGGGTATGTCTGCGTCGACTCGGGTTGCGATACTCTCCAAGGTGCTGCGATCAAACAGTGTCAGCCGTCGCGGGGGGGGTCGTGTGCCAGCGTCGCTGAATGTCCCAACTCTACGGATTACGCGTGCATTCCGGTGGGCGCCGCGTCACCTCGCTGCGTGAGGGTGACACCTGGCTGTGGTCCGGTCACCGAGAGCTACGACTGCGTGCCGGGCTTCTCCTGCCAAGGAGGAACGTGCGTCGACCGTCGCGTGCCATGTGACAGCTACCTCGACTGTCCGAAAAGCCACGTCTGCCACACGACTCCCACGGCGAACTTCTGTGTTCCCGTCTATCGCACCTGTCACGAAGATACGGACTGCGCCGGGTTCGGGGAATTCTGCGCGGACGTCGATAACGATGGGACCAAAGAGTGCGCCGGCAAGCTCGGCAGCACCGTCTGCGTCAACGCGAGCTGCGGCGGATCGTCGCCGCCCGTCTGCGAGGTCGGTGACGTCGGGACCATCGCTGCCTGCGGCGATTACGGCCTCTGCCGCTCCAACAACGATTGTGATGGCGCTAGTGGCTTTGAGTGCGTCGGCCTCTGGCAGGACGGCCGCAGAGAATGCGTTCGAACGAACGGCACGTGTGACCAAGTGACGGACTGCCCGCTCCAGCAGGTCTGTGCAGCTCCTCGAAACGGCGGCCCGCCGAGCTGCCAAGCCGGAAGTGTACCGTAAGGAGATAATGTGAAAGCCCAAGCCCTAACCCCATTGATTCTTTTCTCGTTTGCAGTCGCGCTGCCCGCGTGCCAGAGCGGCGAACCAACCTCCACGGGGGCGGGATACGAAGCGCTCATCGCGGTACCGGCATCTTGCGGAACCGGCGATCCAACCTGTAACCAAGCGATCGACTATCCCCTCACCCAGCTCGATCTCAGTGTAACCAACTCGAGCAACCTCATCTTCTCGAGCGCCGACAACGGCCTCGCCCTCGTAGGCGGCAGCGCAGGCCTCGTCGATACGGACGGCGACGGGGTGCCCGACCAGGCGGATGAGTGTCCGGGCCAGGGCTGGCGAATCCCTTGCGATAATGACAAGAGCAACGACGGCGCCTACCAGACGGCTTACTACAATTCCGCCGGCAATAACACCGTGTCCGCCGACATCACGGTGCAAGCCAATATCCGGAGTGCCGACTTGTACATTCTGATGGATGCCACAGGCTCGATGGGCGGCGAGCAAGCACAGCTCATCACCGACCTGACCAGCGGAAGCTTCGTCAACACGACGGAGTGCCCAGGGGGCTTGGGAACCGGCCTCGTCGGGGCAATCCGGTGCCAGATTCCGGATATCTGGCTCGGTGTCGGGGACTTCAAGGAGGTCTCGTATCTACCGCACAATAACCGCTACGACATGGCGCCCTATCACCACTACCTCGACACGACCGACAACATTCAACACGTGATCGACGCGGTATCCAACCTCCGCCCCGATAGCAACAAGGACTACCCGGAGGCGGCGACTCAGGCGATCTACTCGGTCGTGACGGGCAAAGGTCTCGGGGACTTGGTCCCGAACCGGGGGGCGTGTCCTTCGACGCCGCTAGGGCGCTGGGGATATCCCTGCTTCCGCCCGAGCGTGCTTCCGATCATCATGTTGTTCACCGACGCCGACATGTGGAACGGCCCGGCCGTAGGCAGCCCCACGTATGGCAATCCACCCTACGACGGGACCCTGGGTTTGGGGACTCGGCTACCGCCCGTCGAGATGTCCCCTGACATCCTTTACTCGAGCGATCCGTTTACAGCTTGGGACCTGGGCGACCTCACCAACAGGTCGTTGACCGTCATGGGGAGTAACATGAACCTCGGAAACGATGCGCAGACCTGGGACAAGGGGGCGTGCAGCCAGTGTGGTGGGTCTGGATGTTGGACCGACGGACGCGACGCGTTCTTGCGGTTCTCCCTCTCGGGTTTGACCGACATGTTCGTGAGCGGTGAAGGGACTGCCTACCATACGACCAACGTGGCGCTCCTCGATTCGGCGCTTGGGTTCGTCGATTGCAATCCCGGGCCTGGTGGTGGCGATTACTGGGGGCGAGTCACCCAGTCCCTTGGAGCAGGCGATTGGTATGCGGTGTCCGATGGTGCGGTTGAACCAAGCCAATCGGTCAGCGGCAGGCGTGGAAACTTTCAGCTTCGGTTTCACAACCTGACGGCCGACCCGCTCGGTTACCCGAGTTGGCAAACCGCTGATTTGCCTATTTCGTGGACGACGGTCGAAACCGAGCTACTGGCCGCGCAAGTGAAGTTCGTCAGCATCATCAGTCCGAACAGTGCAGGCTACATCGGGATTCCGGACGCCACCGCGCTCGGGATCGCCACCGGTTCAGTCGATACAGGCGGCAATCCCTATCTCGAGACGATTGCAGGTGACGGGTCAGGCCTTGGGACCGCGCTTCTCGATGCGGTGAGCGCTCTGGTGGGCGACACACGACGCGATGTCACCATCGCCCCGGAAGACAACCCGGCAACCCCCGCCGTCGACGAAACTCTTTTTGTCAGCGCGATCGAGGCCAAGAAATGCCCGACCACTGGCAACAAGAACTGCACTGGAGCGACGGCCACCATGTGTCTAGGGTGCCTTGCGGACGCGAACCTCAAGTTTGAGTTCCGCGTCGGCAACAACTTCGTGCCCTCCACCGCGACCGCGCAGATATTCGAATTCGACATGGTCGTGCTGGTCGATGGCACGACCGAGATCGACCGATTCCCGGTGCGGCTCATGGTCCCTCCGACGGGCTCCAGCTTCGGCTCCGGCTTCTACGAAAATACCTACGACTCCGATTTCGTCTGCGAGATGCC
>CAXMND010000119.1:0-3631 GCA_964194675.1 uncultured Coxiellaceae bacterium
CTCGCTCTAATCGAGTCCGAGCTACGAGAGCGCAAGTTCGCGCCGATCGTGCGCTTGCAAGTAGCCCGCGGGATGGATGCGACGCACCGAGGACGCCTCGCCGCAGAGCTCGGCCTCGATGAGCAATCGGACGTCTTCGAGATAGACGGGTTCGTCGGTCTGGGCGACCTCTTTCAGCTTGCCCAGCTCGATCTACCCGAGCACCGAGACCCCGATCACAGGCCGGTTGACGCGCCGGGTCTCGTCGGGCGGAGCAACGTCTTTCACGCGATCCGCGACCAAAAAGCCCTTCTGGTGCACCATCCGTATGAGGCCTTTGGTACCTCGGTGGGCCGGTTTCTGCGAGAGGCCAGCGAGGATCCGAAAGTCCGCGCGATCAAAACGACCCTCTACCGGACCTCCGCGAAGTCCCGGGTCATTCAGCACTTGATCAACGCTGCCCTCAACGGAAAACAGGTGGCTGTCGTCCTCGAGCTCAAGGCTCGATTCGATGAAGAGGCCAATATCAACTGGGCCAGCAAGCTCGAGCAGGCAGGTATCCACGTCACCTACGGCGTGGTTGGCCTCAAGACCCATTGCAAAGTCATCCTGGTCGTGCGACGCGACCACGATGGCCTGCGACGCTACGTGCACGTCGGCACCGGAAATTATCATGAAGAGACAGCGAAGCTCTACTGCGACCTGGGGTTGCTGACTTGCGATCCCGACATCGGGCGTGATGCGACCGAGCTTTTCAACTATCTAACCACGGGCTACAAGCCGAGGCGCAACTACAAGAAACTACTTCTCGCGCCGAAGCTCCTCAAACCCGCGTTGCTTTCCAAGATCCGGCGAGAGATCCGTCAGGTCGACAAGGGTAAGGAGGGGCTCATTCAGATCAAAACCAACGCGCTCGAAGATGTCGACATCACCCGCGCGTTGTACGAAGCATCGCAAGCGGGTGTTCGCGTCGATCTCATCGTGCGCGACTCGTGCCGGTTGCGCCCTGGCGTTCCCGGGCTGTCGGAGAACGTTCGCGTCGTCAGCATCGTCGGTCGCTTCCTCGAGCACTCTCGCGTCTACTACTTCCGCGACGGTGGCAAGGAGGAGTACTACATCGGTTCTGCAGACTGCATGACGCGCAATCTGGTCAGCAGGGTCGAAGCCCTCGTGCCAGTCGAGCCTGCTCCGCTGCGAGAAGAACTTCGCATCATGTTGGACACGCTGCTCGACGATCAGCGAAGCGCCTGGGACATGCAGCCAGACGGGACATACATTCAACGCAATGGTGGCCCGAACGCCGAAAGCGCCCATCAGCAAACCATCAAGTGGGCAGACGCCCGGTTCGCGGAGGCGAATCGCCTGAGACGGCGAAGCGCACACGGCCCGAGAAGCCTTGCGCCCGCGGACGAATAGCGGGAGGGTAGTGAGCCCGGCCCCACATGTCTCGTAGGCTCACCATCGCCCTGGCTGCTGTTTTGCCGTTCGCCGTCGGTTCGGCGTCGGCTCAACAAACGCTCATGGCTTCTCCGACTTGCGAGGAGCTCACCATCATGGATTTCCTCGCCCGCCTCGACGATCCGACCCGCGTTCGGCGCATTCTCACGATCGACGAAAAGCGCAATCTGTCACAGGTGAAGCGAGACGTGTGCGCTCCCTATGTGGGCTACCGCGTCACAATCGCGCCCACGACCACGTGGACGAATGGAAGGCCGATCACGCGTTCGTTCCTCGAGCTCAATCATCCGAACGGTCGTATCGCCAAGAACAGGCGAGGCGAGTGGTTCTACCCAAGCGGCCCGAGGGCGAGGAGTGCGCTTGGACGTTGGGAGTACGCCAATGGCATGCCGGCGCGACCGGCGAAGGGGATTTGGTACACACTGGAAGGCAAGTACATCGAGGATCCCGATAAGGCTCGCAGGGATGCATGTATCTACCTCGGCAAGGAACTTTGTCCTTTGGGCAAAGCGGATGAAGACCTGTTGTCGATCACCATCATGGGGCTGATCAACTGGTCGGGCGCCGAGAGCGTGGACTCCAAGGGCAGGGAATCGAAAGACACCTCGTCGAAGGCAGAGTAGGGAGACTTCGTTATGGGACGAACCATGGGCCGCTGGTTGGGCGCGATTTTCGTAGCCCTCGTTGTGTATCTACTGCTGTGGCCGGTTCCGATCGAGCCGGTCTCCTGGACGGCGCATCCGGCTCCGCCTCTCGAGGGTGATTTTGCGCCCAATCGACTGCTTCAAGGCATGGAGTTGTTTCCGACGCCGAAGACGCACGGTCCCGAAGATGTGGCCGTCGATGCCGACGGGCGTGTGTACGTCGGCGTCGAAGAGGGTCAGATCCTCCGGTATTCCCCCGACGGAGCGAACGTCGAGGTGTGGGCGGACACTGGGGGCTGGCCGCATGGTTTGGATTTCGACAACGATGGAAACCTCATCGTGGCGGATGCGTTCAAGGGGCTGCTGTCGATCGACCCCGAGGGGACGATCACGGTGCTTTGCACCGAGGCTGGCGACCACCCATTCAGGTTCACCGATGACGTCGACGTCGATTCGCAGAACGTCGCGTGGTTTTCTGACGCATCGTACAAGTGGAACGCGCACGAGCTCATGAACGAAGTCATCGAGAGCGCCCCGAACGGCAGGCTCGTCAAGTATGACATCAACACCGGCAAGTGCGAGGTCGTGCTGAGCGAGCTTCATTTCGCGAACGGTGTCGCCGTATCCCCCGATGAAACCTATGTGCTCGTCAACGAGACGATGCGGTACGGGATCAAGAAGGTTTTCATCCGTGGACCCAAGGAAGGCCAAGTCGAGGTGTTCGTCAACAATCTCCCGGGCTTCCCCGACGGGATTTCAACAGGTGCGGATGGGATCTTCTGGTTGGCGATCTACGCTCCTCGTAATGCGCTGCTCGATAGCCTGTCCGGCCGTCCGTGGCTCCGGAAGATCATCGATCGGATTCCGTCGGCGCTTCAGCCGAAGCCCACGCGGCATCCCTTCGTCTTGGGCCTCGATGCCGACGGAAACGTCGTCCACAACCTCCAGGACGCGGACGGCGCCCGCTTTTCCATGACGACCAGCGCAGAGCAGGTCGGTGATTGGCTCTACGTGGGAAGCCTTTCCGAGCCGAGTTGGGGGCGCATTCGGGTTTCGACGCTTCCCTAGCGGCGGTGCCGTTGGCTTGCCAAGACGGCCAAATCCTAGGATCCTCGTGTCTTCTTAGGTAGGAGTGACACAATGGGTCGATTTTGGCTTATGACCTCGAGCTGCTTTCTGGTGGTTGGGGTCGCCTGCAGTACTGATAACGGGAGCTCGTCGCCCGCTAGCTCGGTTCAGATCGTGGCCGGCGAGGACGGCACCGTCGAAGTGATCGTAGACGGTCGCACCCTGTTCGCGCTTGCGCCCGGGGGGCCCGTGGCGCGCAACTTCACCGAGACGTTCTCCGGGCAGCCCGAGCGGTTCAACCGGTCCGACGAGGTGGTCGACTCTCTCTCTGTGCGAAGTGTCACCAACGACGAGTTCGGGGCCACCGTCGAGTACGCCAACGCGGACGGCTCTCGTAGCGCGATGCTGGTGGCAACGCCGGTGAGCGATGAAGCCAGCGAGTTTCGGCTCGAGCTTGCAGGGGACTCGGCCGACTCGATTTC
>CAXMND010000120.1:0-6990 GCA_964194675.1 uncultured Coxiellaceae bacterium
CGTTCCTCATGTTGCAACTCGGGAGTGGCTACTATCTACGCTCTGCGCCAATTTGGTTCTTCGACATCGAGCAGCCTACGTATAACGTTCCCTTCGGATTGGGCGCGGGAAAGGTGATTATCACCGAGAAGGTCGTTTTCAACCTGTTCATTGAGCCCCAGTTCGCCATGGCGCTTCGTGGCATTGGGCAGCCGGCCGTCCAGATTTTCGCCGGCATGAACATGCAGATCAAGACCGGTCGACAGAAGAAGAACGCTCAAGCGGCGCGTCTCGTGAACCAGCTCCGAGCCGAGCAGTCGTTTCGGTCTCAGATGCAATAGGCGGCGCGACTACTCGTCGCTGCGCCTGTGTGTCTTACGGATCTTGACGGGTCCGTTGAGCGCACGGAGCACGCGCCGGTCGCGCTGGTAAGTGTCTGGAAGGAACTGCAGCCCGCCGTCCTCTCCCACGTCCACCGTCCAATAGTAAAGCGACACGCGCACAGGCGTTTCGAAATGGATCGTCTTGGTCTTCTTGCTTTCTACCTGCGCCTGAAGCGCTTCTAGGCTCCAGGTCTTGCGGTCGTCGATTATCCAGGCCGCGAGCTCGAGCGGGTCCTGCACATGGATGCATCCCCAGCTCATCGCCCGGAGTCGGCGGTCGTAGCCGAGCTGATTGGGCGTGTCGTGGAGGTACACACTGTGACTGTTCGGGAAGATGAACTTCACGGTGCCGAGCGGGTTGTTTGGCCCGGGGTCTTGCCGAAGGGTGTAGGGCAGGGTCGACGCGGTATAGCGTTTCCAGTTCACGGACCTTGCTGGTACTTCCTTGCCGCTGCTGTCGAACACACGAAGGCCGCGCTGCTCGATGTACCGCGGATCCTTCTTTGCAGCCGGCAGCACGGAGTCCTCCAGCACGCCTGGCGGAACGGTCCAGGTCGGGTTCAGCACGAGGTAGTCGATCTCGTCGACGAACAACGGCGTCTGCGTGTAGGTCTTGCCGACCTGTGCTTCGTTTTGCCAGACGCGTTTGCCATCCTTGAGGAAATAGATCT
Source organism: uncultured Coxiellaceae bacterium (assembly GCA_964194675.1). Lineage (GTDB taxonomy): Bacteria > Myxococcota_A > Polyangia > Polyangiales > Houyiibacteriaceae > SG8-38. The sequence goes on from CAXMND010000120.1 coordinate 1,034, forward strand.
CGAATGCCGCGATGTTGACCACGACTTGCGTGGGCTCCACTACCTGCGTGATCCAGCGCGCTCGCTCCAAGTTGACGCGTATCTGGTCGACCCGTTGCTTGACGGGCACGTTCATCGCGACGATCGTTTTCGTGCCCAGGTCTCCGGGGGGCAGGCGGTGTCGCTTCTGAAAGTGGTGCACGGCCTTCTCTAGGTTGGCGTCGTAGAGCTTGTCTCCGTTGTCCAGTTGTGCCGGCAAGTCCTCGGTCACGGCGAGGCGATGCCGAATCGCGGGCACTCGCGGGTCGCTCCGCCCCACCGAAAGCACCTTGCCCTTGGGAATTTTCCCCCAGCCTCCTGCTTCTTCGTATCGGCGATATCTGGCAAGCGCCTTGCGGAACTGATCGTACTTGGGGCGCTGAGGCTTCAGCTCCTCGATCTGCTGGTAAAGCGATTTGCTCGCCAGAAACTCGCGTACCCTCGCCGCCCCCTTTGCGCCCGTCCAGGTCTGGGTGATGTTGATGTTGCGGTCGATTCGTTCCGGGTCGACCTTTCCATAGAACGCGTTGTACGCCAGGCGCGCCAGCGCGTCGGTTAAGAGGATGTCGAGGTCCACTTCTTTCCCTACGTCGGGATGCGTGGCGAGCCCCTCGCGCAGCGTCTTCAGTCGATCCAGGTAGTAGTCTTGCGGGTCGAGCCCATCGTCGCGTATGTCTGCGATGGCGCGGAGCAGCTCATCGACCTTCTTGGGATCGGTCCAAACTCGCTCGAATCGTGCCTGCGGGTAGAGCTCAGCGATCAGCCGAACTGCTGTGACACGCACGCCGTCGACTGTGAGCCGACCGGAAGCCCGGAGTGCGTCCATGCGATGCCGAAGCTGAAGCTGGGTCGCGCTCTCGTCGGCATGCGCAATTGAAAGCGCGAGAGCGCCAAGCGTCAAGATGGCGCAAATGAGAGAAATGAGCCGGACTCTCCGGTACATGCTGTGACACTGTACTTCGCTGCCGATCGGCTGCAAGAACTAGTTGCCGATGCGGGCGGTCGCGCCAATCCAGAACCCGAAGAACCAGTCTTGGTTCAGCGACGGGACCGTGTTGCCAGTGGCCGGGTCGGTGACGAATGGACGCGAAAAATAGACGTCGTTGCCGGCGAAATCGGCACGCGGCTCTAGACTGAGGATCAGGTATTCCACCGGCGAGTAACGGACCGTGCCGGTGATGGTGAATACGGTTCCCGTTTGGGAACCGCCGCTCGCTCCAAAATACTCGCCACGAGAACCAACCGACCAGTGGTCGGTGATGTCGTACCTGCCACCAACGCTCACGCCCCATTGCTTCGACACGGCGGTGTCAGTGATCGGACCTCGCGGCGAGAACTGGTAGTCGCCGTCGATGAACAACGTCCACGCCTTCGGGGTCCACCTGGCGACGAAGTCCAGTATGGCTTGCCAGTTTCGGTTTCCGTTGGAGCCATTGGGGCTCGTGACTCCTCCAAGCCAGAGCTCGGTCATTGCGCCAGGCCTGTACCGAACCTGTGCCCCCACGGCGGGGACCTGGACGCTGTTTCTCACGGCGCTTGGATATTCAGTTCCAAAGATGCTTCCTCTGGCGACTATGACCGTGATGTCCACCTTGTCGTGCGGTTCGATCAAGGCGCGCAGGCCGAGGTGGCGAAAGGGCTGCATCTCGAAGTAAATGAACCCCCGACTGAAAGTCGCGTTCTCCCATTCGTCAGCGGTTTCGATCCCGACAAACGCGCCGAAGTAGCCCATGTCGAGTGTCAACTTCTCATGGGGGATCCAGGTCACGAAGCCGCGGCTGAGGGGTGCGAACTCCGTCAACCGATCGACTTGCTGACCCCATCGGAGGTTGAGCGTGATGCCCCACTTGTCGGTACGGTACGCGACGTCTCCTCCAGCGAAGGTCAGCCCAAACCCATGTGCGTCCGCATAGGGATACTCCAAAGCGTTGTATGGGCCGCTCACGCGGTGCGCGTTGAACATGTAGTACGAAGTCACGAGGAGTTGCCACGAGAGATCGTCCCGCGCTCGCTTCGGTTCCTCGGTCGGTTCCTCGTCTGGTGCTTCGTCCGATTCCAGGTCGGCCCGCAACGCGGATGGCGCCCCAGCGCTGATGAGCAAACCGAGCCCCATGCTCAGGGCGACCCAAGACCGTTTGAACACGCTCGTGTTAGTAGACAAAGCTTGCTGGCGTCGCAAGTGATTCCTACGCTGGCTCCTCGGCGACCTTGATCGGGCGATGCCAAGGGCTAGGATCGACGCGTGGAAAGCGACGCCGAGCGAAATCCTGAAAGTGCGGACGGTGACTGGTTCATCGACAAGCGCTGCATCGATTGCGCAGCTTCAAGGCACGTCGCGCCCGGCCTGATCGTCGAGCGCGGTGAACATTCGGTGTTTGCACGACAGCCGACCACACCGGAAGAAGTGCATCAGGCCTGGCTGGCCGCGGAACTCTGCCCGACTCGCTCGATCCGAACCGAGAGCCACCTCCGCCCGCCCGACCGGGTGTACCCGCACGTGCTCGCAAAGAGGGTCTATCTCTGCGGCCACAACGACCGCTCGTCGTTTGGTGCACATTCGTATTTCGTCGCGCGGGGGAGCGGCAACCTGCTGATCGATTCACCTCAGTTCACCAAGAAGCTCGTAGAGCCATTCGAAGCCATGGGCGGTATCGCGAAGATCCTCCTGACCCACAAAGACGACGTCGCCGACGCTCGTAAATGGGCCAAGCACTTCAATGCCGAGGTCTGCGTCCATCGGCACGACCGAAAGGGGCACCCTTCGCCACCCATGTCCTCGACGGCGGTTCCCCGGGCGAGCCGACGGACTTGGGCTTTGACGTGGTCGCAATTCCGGTGCCCGGCCACACCAAGGGAAGCGTCGTGTACCAGGTCGACGAGACCTATCTGTTTACCGGTGACTCGCTCACCTGGGACTACGATCGCGACGGCATGCGGGCGTTCGAGCAAGCGTGTTGGTACTCATGGCCGACGCAAAAAGAGTCGCTCGTGGGCTTGGCCGACTATCGGTTCAACCAGCTTTTCTCCGGACACGGCCCATGGAGCCCCTTCCGCGACGAAGACGAAATGCGAAGGCTACTCCTCGAGCTGACCGCACGCATGTAGGTCAAGGAACCCGCTCCGCTACCTGCGAGTGACCGCAAGCAACTCGTAGACGCTTCGGCCGACACTGTGACATGCGTTTCTCCTACACTGGGCCGCCGCGCGGCACGAACCCGAAACCACTTGCCACTTGGTAACGTTTGTGTTACCAATAGAAGCAGCTGGTTTACGCGCCTATGAAGACGAACACGGCAAGAGCCCCTTTGACACATGGTTCAGGAAGCTTGAGCCAGTTGCCGCAGCCAAGGTCACCGTCGCGCTCGCCCGCTTGGAACAAGGCCACTTTTCGAACGTCAAGAGCGTGGGAGCCGGGGTTCATGAGCTCAAGGTCAACTATGGGCCAGGTTACCGCGTTTACTTTGGCAAAGACTCTCACACTATTCTCGTCGGAGGCGGCACCAAGAAGAGGCAGAAGGTTGACATCAAAGCCGCGAAGCTCCGCTGGGCCGACTTCAAGGCGCGCAAGAGAAGGGACAAGTGACATGCCGCTTACGCGCGATTTCAAAGCGACCATTCGCGATAGAGCGCAAACGGATCCCGAGTTTCGCAGTGCTCTTCTCGTCGAGGCGTCTCAAGCACTCATCGATGGCGAACCCGATGTTACCAAGGCTGTCCTGCGCGACTACATCAACGCTACTGTTGGTTTCGACCGCCTGAGCCGCAAAGTCCGGATTCCGAAAAAGAGCATCATGCGGATGCTGAGCAAGTCCGGAAATCCCAGCACCAGCAACATGACGCTCATCCTCGCATACCTAAACCAACAAGAGGGTTTGAAGCTCAAGGTTTCACGCTGAGGGTGCTGCGCGCCTTCAGGCGCCAAGAGGAAGCATCCCGACGGTTCGCTGGATCGTTCAGAAGGTCGCAAGCCCTCCGATCGCATACGCGACGATGATTCCGGACAGGTGGCACTGGGTTGTTCTGGGAAACCGTCTATGCCACGAGAGGCCGTTGCCTGATACTCTCGGCCTCATGACAGAGGCACTTTCGCTCGCGAACCTTCGGCGGGAGAGAGAATGCCTGCCAACATGGGGCTGCCGCTTGGAGAGCACAACCTCCGGGTTGCGGCGGGGTGTTGATGCACCACAATGCCGTCGCAATTTGGGGGCTGCGTCCCATCTTTTCGGAGGACACCATGACGATTGACAAGGAAGCTCTCAAACGCACACTCCGCTCCCTGGAAGAGGGCGATTTGCAACGAGCGGAACACGCATACGAGCAGTCCTTCGGCTTCGCCCGCGTCGTACAGGGAGAAATCGTCGAAGTGGACGACCTGTCGCAAGCCGTTCAAAGCCGCAACCTCGCCGAACAGTACGAAGGTCAGGTACACGACCATCGCGAACACTTGGCACAACTCGACAGTATTTCCTTTGACGCAACGCACACAGTTGAGCCTGGCGCGGTCGTGAAGCTCGCGGGCCGCGAGCGAATGGTGGCTATCGCCGTAGCCACGGCGGAGTTCGAGTGCGAGGGACGCGCGTTTCTTGGGATTTCCCCCGAAGCCCCACTCTATAAAGCGATGGAAGGCCTCGAAGCGGGCGAGTCGTTCGACCTCAACGACCGCGAGTTCGAGATCGAATCGGTGTGGTAGCGCTACTCGATATGCAGGCTTCGACGCGCAACGTACGGACAGCCGAGCAAGTGCGAGAGGCGTTGCGCCACGGTGAGTTGCACAAGACCGCCTTTGCCATGGGCTGCTTTTGGGGGCCCGATTCGCGGTTCGGTGCCATGTCGGGCGTGGTGCAAACGAGGGTCGGCTATGGGGGTGGCAGGCAGCCCGATCCAGACTACAGAAGTGTTGGCGACCACGCGGAAACCGTTCGCGTCATTTTTGACCCGAGCGCGATAGCGTTCGATACGTTGCTCGAGGAGTTTCGCACTTGGCACACGCCGTCGCGTGGCGGCGGGCAGTACCGCGCAGCGATTTTTCCGTCCGACGACGCCCAACGAGCAAGCGTGCAGGCCTACCTCGACGCGCTTCCTGACCCGAGCTTTGCGCTACAGGTTTCGTTGCCGGGCACCGAAGAAGCGCTGTTTTGGGATGCAGAGGCGTACCACCAGAAGCACCGGTTGCGCGCGAGTCCAGCGGTCGTGGCTGCACTCGAGGCGGAGTTTGGGCCGCGGTGGGACGAGTCGTCGGTCGCGACCAAACTAAACGGCGTCGAAGGCAAAGAGCTTCGCCCGGACGCCTGGCTTGCATGTTTGTCGGAACGCGCCCAAGCGGCGTACCACCCAGCGCGCGCCCAAGTGTAGCTGCGGCAAAAGAGAGCCACCTGTCGTTCAAATAGCGTGACGGCGCTCGGCACCCAGCGGTTCGACGTCGGCTAGCTAGGCTAACGATCACCGAGTGGAATCAACGGGGTTATCGACGCATCGGTATGCGATTCGTTGTTGGCCGTTGTCGGCGACGAGACCTCGGTTTGAGGCTAAGTCGCGGCGATGATGTTGGGTTGGTAGAAGAACTGCTCCAAGACCACTTTGCCGTCGACCCAGCGGCGAGCGGTGACTTGATGGTTTCGCATGCGGTTCCCGTCTTTGAACGTGACATCGAAGATCCACTCGGAAAATGAGCGGTCTCCGGCAGCCGCACTGCCGAGCAGTGTGCCCTCATGAAACTCCTCGACACTGCCGAAGAAGTCGATCTCGTACTGTCTGCAAGCCGACTTCCCCTCGCGGGGCGCATCGTTGTTTTCCTGCATGACGCAGTCTTCTGCATAGAACTTCTCGAACGCCTCCATCGACTGACCAGAGGCGATCATAGCGTTGAGCTCCTTGTCGAGCGCGGCAACATCGTGTGACATGGCGGGTCCTCCCTCTTGGATGTGAATCTACCACAGAGC
>CAXMND010000121.1:0-14499 GCA_964194675.1 uncultured Coxiellaceae bacterium
GTCGCGCGTATCTACTCACCTCGGCCGGTTGCGCGATGCGGGGTTGCTACAGGATCGCCGCGACGGGTCGCTCCGGTACTACCGTCTTCAAGAAGAAGTACTACCGGAAAGGGCAGGGCGTCTATGGACCGTGTTGCGCTCTGACCTGCGCGACGCAGTGCTCGATGGAGACCGCGAAAGGCGCGCCGAGCTGCTAGCGGTGCGCGACGAAAAGGGCCCATGGGTGGAGACGATTGCAGGCCGTATGGAACACCACTACTCCCCTGGGCGTACGTGGGAGGCGTTTGCGCGGGGTGTCATACCGCTGCTCGACCTCGGTGAGGTGCTGGACGTGGGATGCGGCGATGGCATTGTCGCCCAGATGTTGTCCCCGCGCGCGAAGAGCTACGTCGGCCTCGACCAAAGCGAAAAATTGCTTGCCGCTGCTACGAAACGGTTGCGGGGTCACAAACACGTGCGCTTCGTTTCCGGGGACATGCATGCCCTTCCGTTTGCCGATGAAAGCTTCGATGTGGTGCTCCTTTTTCACGTGCTCACCTACGCTGAGCGCCCCGAAAACGTGGTGAGGGAGGCAGTTCGAGTCTTGCGAGCGAATGGAAGGCTTGCCTTGGTGACCGTGGCAAGTCATCCCCACATCGACATCGTGGAGCGCTACGGACACGTCAACCGAGGTTTCGACAACAAGAAGCTGCGGAGGCTCCTACGGGGCCTTGAGGTTGGGCAATGCGAGGTCACGTCGCGCGAACGGCGCAAGCCTCATTTTCAGGTTATTACAGCGTCGGCCCGCAAGGGCGAAGGTTGAACGGATGACGATAGACTCGACGACAGAGCGACTTCGCGAGCTATTCGCGGAACGCATCTTGTTCTTCGACGGCGCGATGGGAACGATGATCCAGGGAGCCGGACTCGAAGAAGAGGACTTCCGCGGCGAACGATTCCGAGACCACCCTGGCAGTCTAAAGGGGAACAACGATCTGCTCGTACTCACCCGTCCCGATGTAATTCGTGGGATTCACGAGCAGTATCTCGACGCTGGCGCCGACATCATCGAGACCAACACTTTCAACGCCAATGCGTTCTCGCAGGCGGACTACGAGCTCGAGGACGCGGTGTATGAACTCAATGTGGCCGCCGCCCGCCTCGCCAACGAAGCGACCACATCCCGAAGCGGAGACCGAGACTGCTTCGTCGCCGGTGCGATCGGACCGCTGAACAAGACGTTGAGCCTCAGCCCCGACGTGAACGATCCCGGGTTTCGGGCTCTCACTTTCGACGAGGCGCGGGAAGCGTACGCGGAGCAAACGCGAGGGCTGATCGACGGCGGCGTCGATCTGCTGTTGGTCGAGACGATCTTCGATACGCTGAACGCGAAGGCCGCGCTTTTCGCGATCGACGACGTTTTCATCGAGAAAGGTGTGCGCCTGCCTATCGTGATTTCGGTGACGATCGTGGACAAGAGCGGGCGAACCCTGTCGGGTCAGACAGTCGAGGCCTTCTACACTTCGATTCAGTATGCGAATCCGCTTGCGGTGGGCATCAACTGCTCGCTGGGGGCCCAGGAGATGCGGCCCTTCCTCACCGAGCTCGCGGGGGTCGCAGATTGCTACCTGCACTGCTACCCGAACGCGGGTCTACCGAACGCTTTTGGCGGCTACGACCAATCCCCCGACGAGATGGCCGAGCTGCTGCACGGATTCGCTGCCGACGGGATGATCAACTTGATCGGGGGCTGCTGCGGAACGACCCCGGATCACATCCGAGCGATTGTTGAGGCGGTTCGAACGATCTCTCCCCGGGCGCTCCCAGAGCGCAGCGAGAGCTACCCTCGATTCAGCGGCCTCGAGCCTATGACCATCCGGCCAGAGACCAACTTCGTGATAGTCGGTGAGCGGACCAATGTCACCGGTTCCGCCAAATTTCGAAAACTGATCACCGAAAGCAACTATCCAGAAGCCGTCTCCGTCGCGCTTCAGCAGGTGCGAAACGGCGCCAACATCCTCGATGTGAACATGGACGAGGGGATGCTCGATTCCGAGCAAGCGATGACGACGTTCCTCAATCTCATCGGTGCCGAGCCCGAGATCATACGCGTCCCCCTCATGGTCGACAGCTCGAAATGGAGCGTGATCGAGGCTGGGTTGAAGTGCGTCCAGGGGAAGGCCCTGGTCAACTCGATCAGCTTGAAGGAAGGCGAGGCCGAGTTCCTCGACAAGGCTCGCCTCGTGCGCCGCTACGGCGCCGGTGCCGTCGTCATGGCCTTCGACGAAGAAGGCCAGGCCGACACGATCGAGCGAAAGGTCGAGATCTGTGGGCGCGCCTACGACCTTCTGACCGAGAAGGCAGGCTTCGCTCCGACCGATATCGTGTTCGACCCAAACGTTTTCGCGGTCGCGACAGGGATCGAGGAACACAACGAGTATGCGATCAACTTCATCGAGGCCACCCGGCAGATCAAAGAACGCTGTCCTGGCGCGCTAGTGAGTGGTGGAGTCAGCAATCTGAGTTTTTCGTTCCGCGGCAACAACCGCATCCGCGAGGCGATGCATTCGGCATTCCTCTATCACGCGATTTCCGCGGGGATGGACATGGGCATCGTCAACGCCGGCCAGCTCGAGGTCTATGAAGAGATTCCCAAAGACGTTCTCGAGCGCGTCGAGGACGTCCTCTTCAATCGCCGTGAAGACGCGACGGAGCGGCTCGTCTCGCTTGCGGAGACCGTCAAGGGAGGCGGAAGGAAACACGAGCTGGACCTCTCCTGGCGAGAGGCCTCCGTCGAAGAGCGTATCACGCATGCATTGGTCAACGGTGTAGTGGACTTCGTCGTCGAGGATACCGAGGAGGCGCGGCAGAAGTACCCAAAGCCGCTCGACGTCATCGAGGGGCCCCTCATGGATGGGATGGCCGTCGTCGGTGACCTGTTCGGCGCAGGGAAGATGTTTCTTCCGCAGGTAGTCAAGAGCGCCCGCGTGATGAAGAAGGCGGTCGCTCATTTGGAGCCTTTCATGGAGGACGAGAAGGCGGCCCGCACCGACCAAGCCAAGGTGTTGATGGCGACGGTCAAGGGCGACGTACATGACATCGGCAAGAACATCGTCGGCGTCGTTCTTGGTTGCAACAACTACGACGTCGTCGACCTCGGCGTGATGGTCTCGGCCGAAAAGATTCTAGATACCGCCGTTTCCGAGCGGTGCGATATCGTCGGGCTCAGTGGGCTGATTACGCCCTCACTCGATGAGATGGTCTATGTCGCCTCCGAGATGCAGCGAAGAGGCATCGAGGTGCCGCTCTTGATCGGCGGGGCTACCACGAGCCGTCAGCACACCGCGGTCAAGATCGCACCCGCCTATCAAGGCAGCACCATTCACGTCTTGGACGCCTCTCGAGTCGTGAACGTCGTTTCTTCACTTCTCAGTCCCGAGCGCCGCAAGGAGCTGGACGCAAAGAACAGGTCCGAGCAAGAGAAGTCTCGACAACTGTTCGCCCACCGTCAGAACCGTCAACTGATCTCGATCGACATGGCTCGCGAGCATGGCATGCCGATCGAATGGAAACCGGAAGACATCCCCGAGCCCGAGTTTCAAGGACGGAGGGTTGTCGACGACGTCAGCCTCGAAGAGATCGCCGCGTACATCGACTGGACGTTCTTCTTCTCGGCCTGGGACCTCAAAGGGAAGTTTCCAAAGATCTTCGAGCATGAGCGGTATGGTGACGCGGCGCGTGAGCTCTATGACAATGGTTGCACGCTTTTGGATCGAATCGTTTCCGAGCGCCTGCTGACGCCGCGAGGGGTCTACGGCTTCTGGCCAGCCAACCGAGACGGAGACGACATCGTGGTTTGGAGCGACGATGCGCGTAGGGAAGAGCAGCTCCGTTTCCCGATGTTGAGACAGCAGTCTGCCAAACCGAATGAACAGCCATACTTCTGCCTGGCCGACTTCGTTGCGCCGCTCGACACGGGCCTAGCCGACCACATTGGGGCCTTTGCCGTCACCACGGGGATCGGCGTCGAGGAGCTGGCGTCGAGCTTCGAGCGCGACCATGACGACTACAGCGCGATCATGGTGAAAGCCCTCGCGGATCGGCTCGCCGAGGCGTTTACCGAGCTTTTGCACCAGCGCGCTCGCCGCGAGTGGGGCTACGAAACCGAAGAGGCCTTCAGCAACGAAGAACTGATCGCAGAAAAGTATCGAGGCATTCGCCCTGCGTTCGGCTATCCTGCTTGCCCCGACCACACGGAGAAACAAACGCTCTGGGAGTTGCTCAGGGCGGAGGAGATCGGCATCTCGCTGACGGAGCATTTTGCCATGAACCCTGCTGCGAGCGTGAGCGGCATTCATCTCGGCCATCCCCAATCTCGTTACTTTGCGGTCGGCCCGATCGATCGTGACCAAGTCGAGGACTACGCGGTCCGCAAGGGTATGAGCGTCCCAGAGATCGAACGCTGGCTGCAGCCAAATCTTGGCTACGAACGAGGCAACTAGTGCAGAGACCGAGGCTCCGAGACTTGCTTCCGGTGACGGTGACCCCCTTCGACCCAGAGGAGGTCACGTCGAGGAGTCACCGGGAAACCGATCCTCGGGGCGTGGGACTCACCGAGAAAGACGTGGATGCGATCTGGCGAGCCGTCGTTCACTACTACAAGCTCGGCCTTCATCCTTCGCTGGCGCTCTGCATTCGTCGCAGGGGAGAGGTGATCCTCGACCGCTCGATCGGTCATGCGAGCGGGAATAGCCCCCAGGATGCGGAAGGCACGCCTCTAGTCAAAGCAACACCCGGCACGCTCTACAATTTCTTCTCCGGCTCGAAAGCCGTGACTGCGATGCTGATCCACTTACTGCATGAGCAGGAGAGGCTTCACGTCGACGAGCCTGTCGCGACGTTCATTCCGGAATTCGCAAAGAAGCGGAAGCACAACATCACCATTCGCGACGTCCTCACGCATCGAGCGGGCATTCCAGCGGCACCAAGCGAGGGTATCGACCTCGATCTCTTCGGGCGACCAGACGAGATCGTCGCAGCGTTCTGTGAGCTCGAGCCGTCGTACAGACCGGGAAGCGTTCAGGCCTATCATGCGGTGACGGGCGGATTCATTCTCGGGGAGATCATCCGCCGCGTGACCGGAGACAACATCCGCGAGTTCCTCACGCAAAGCATTCGCAAGCCTCTCGGGATGAAGTCCTTCAATTACGGAGTCCCGCCCGAGCTCCTCGACCAGGTGGCGGTCGACGCTTTCACGGGGCCAATTCCCACGTGGCCGTCCAAGAACCTCATCCAGCAGGCGCTTGGTGCCTCGATGCGCGAGCTCGTCGACATGAGCAACGACCCCCGCTTCCGCACCGCCATCGTTCCATCTGCGAACCTCATCGCGACGACCGAAGAGATCTGTCGATTCTTCGAGACACTTCTTTGCGGGGGAAGCTACGAAGACGTGCGTGTGTTCGAGCAGCGGACCGTCCTTCGGGCGACGCTTCCGCAGACCACCGGACAGGTGGATCGGGTATTGATGCTTCCGGTGCCGTTCTCGATGGGCTTCATGTTGGGAAACAAGACGATAGGGTTCTATGGTCCACGGACCGGGAAGGCGTACGGTCACCTCGGGTTCACCAACGTTCTCGCTTGGGCCGATCCCGAACGCGACCTGAGCGTTGCCTTCATGAACACAGGCAAGCCACTCTTGGCCGCGAGGATGGTGGCCTGGTTGAACGTGATGCGCGTCATCAGCGGTCGAGTGCCGCGTGATCGAACGTAAAGCGATGGAGAGCAACATCTCGACACGGGAGCATCGACTGCTAGGCTCCGCCGGATGAAGTTCAGCGCGTCGATCGCCATGGCTCCGCCCGAGGACTACGTGCCCGTCGCCCAGGCGGCCGAGAAGCTTGGATACCACGCGATCGTTCTACCGGACTCGATCTTCTATTCGGAGGAGGTCAGCAAGCCGTACCCCTACACCCAAGACGGCAGTCGAATGTGGGGCCCAGAGACTCCGTGGATCGAACCCCTCATCGGCGCGGCCGCGATGGCTGCCGCAACCAAAACACTCTTCTTCTATACCAGCGTCGTAAAATTGCCTGTGCGCCACCCGGTACTGGTGGCCAAGCAGGTGGCCTCGCTTGCTGCGATCTCTAACAACCGCTTCGGTTTCGGCGCCGGTCTCGGTTGGCTGCCCGAGGAGTTCAAATGGTGCGGCACCGAGTTCGAAACGCGGGGCAAGCGTATGGACGAGAGCCTGGAGATTCTCCGCCTGATTTGGTCCGGCGACATGGTCGAGTACCACGGCGAGCACTACGACTTCGGCAAGATTCAGATGAGTCCAGCGCCCACCAAGCCGATTCCGATCTACATCGGTGGACACACCAAGCCCGGGCTCAAGCGGGCGGCCAAGTACGGCGATGGCTGGTCCTCGGCCATGCTCACTTCCGAGCAGCTCGTTGGGCTGATCCGACAGATCGGGGCATATCGCAAGGAGTTCGGGCGTGACCACCTCCCGATGGAGTATCAGGCCGTCGTGACCGATGCCTGGAACGCAGACGGCTTTAAGCGGCTCGAAGACGAAGGAGTCACCGATATCATCACCGTCCCTTGGCTGATGTACGGGACACCGATGCAGGGGGGGACCCTGCAGGGACGCACGGACGGCTTGAAACGCTTCGCAGATGAAGTTATCGCCAAGATGCAATGAGCCCAGAGCTTCGGATTTTGACACAGGCGGCGGTCACACCTGTTGCTGGCCGGGACGCATACCGACTGGCTGGGCTCGATACCGTAACCCGGTGCGAGGCGGCTAGAGCGCGTCGAGATCGCGCCTGGGGCAAGACTCTGACCTTCTCACCCAAAGTCTTCTTGCCGATCACCAATCTGTGTCGGAACCGCTGCGACTACTGCTCGTTTCGACGCTCTCCAGGCGATCCGGGCGAGTGGACGATGAGCCCGGACGAAATCCGCACGTGGCTCTCCCGCGCCCGCGAGCAGGGCTGCATCGAAGCCTTGTTCTGTCTCGGGGACACTCCGGAGACCGGTTTCCGTGAGTACCGCGCGTTGCTCCGTTCGTGGGGGCACGATCGCACGGTGGACTACCTCCACTGGGCTGCCGAGCAGGCTTTGGCTGAGGGGCTTCTCCCTCACACGAACGCCGGCATTCTCTCCCGCAACGACATGATCGAGCTACGCCCGGTCAACGCGAGCCTTGGATTGATGCTCGAGACGGTGAGCGACCGCTTGTGTGAAAGAGGGATGCCCCACCACCAGGCGCCCGACAAGCGCCCTGCGAAACGAATCCAGATGACACGGGAGGCCGGCGAGCTGCGAATTCCCTTCACCTCGGGGCTGCTCATCGGCATCGGCGAGACCATCGAGGAGCGAGTCGACACCCTGCTTGCAATCCGGGCCATCCAACGCGAGTACGGCCACATTCAGGAGGTGATCGTTCAGAACTTCCGCGCTCACCCTTCAACGCCCATGGGCTCCGCCGTCGAGCCGACTGAGGACGATTTGGCGGCCGCGGTAGCGTTAGCCCGGCTGATTTTGGATGACGATGTGAGCGTTCAGGCCCCCCCGAACTTGAGTCCGGCCTCGACCAAGACCTTGATCGACGCCGGAATCAACGATTTCGGTGGGATCTCACCCGTCAGCCCGGACTACATCAATCCGCAGCACCCGTGGCCCCACCTCGAGAAGCTTTCCGAGTTCTGCGCTGCTGCCGGCTTCGACCTTCGGCCTCGCTTGCCGCTCTATCCCTCGCATCTCGAGACGGACGAGTTCGTCGACCCATCGCTTCGCCCACGCGTCGACGAGCTTCAGTTGGGACTGGCCTCACAATGACCATCGAGCTCGAATCCTGTTTGGAAGGTGTGTCGCGCGACGTTCGCTCGATCCTAGAGCGGAGCCTCGAGGATCAAGAGCTCAGCATTGGTGACGGTGTCCTGCTGAGCGGAGCTCGAGGCACCGACCTCCATGCGCTGTGTCTGGTCGCCGACGAGCTTCGCCATCGACAGGCGGGGGATCGCGTCACCTACGTCGTCAATCGAAACATCAACTTCACAAACGTTTGCATCAAGAACTGCAAGTTCTGCGCGTTTGCAAGGACCATTCGGTCGGAGCAAGGCTACTTCCTCCCGCACGAAGAGATCGCCCGCCGTGTCCAACAAGCGCGGGACATGGGGGCGACGGAGGTGTGCTTGCAAGCTGGGCTTTCACCCAATCTCACCGGCGACAGTTACATCGATCTTTGTCACGTCGTGAAGGAGACGGCGCCAGACATTCACATCCATGCATTCTCGCCCGAAGAAGTGAAGTTCGGGGCGTCATTGAAGAGGGTTTCGTTTCACGACTATCTCGTCGAGCTGGTGGCCGCTGGCCTGGGGTCGCTGCCAGGCACCTCGGCTGAGATCCTCGACGACCGCCTGAGAAAGACGATCGCGCCAACCCGAATCAGCACCGCCGAGTGGGTCGAGGTGATCAGCTCCGCGCACAAGCTCGGCATCCCGACGACCTCGACGATGATGTTCGGCCACGTCGAATCCGTCGAAGACCGGATGCGTCACATGGACCTTCTTCGTCGAATGCAGCGCGAGACAGGTGGATTCACCGAGTTCGTGCCGCTATCGTTCGTGCACGAAGAAGCCCCGTTGTTCGTGAAAAGCGACGTGTCGGGCGTGCGTCCCGGCCCGACCGGGGATGACGTGTTGCGTCTCTACGCCATCGCTAGACTGATGCTTGGGCACGACATCCCGAACCTCCAGGCGTCCTGGGTCAAGGAAGGCCTCCGGACTGCGCAGCCCCTCTTGGGCTGCGGTGTCAACGACCTCGGCGGGACGCTGATGAACGAGAGTATCTCCACCGCTGCAGGAGCACGACACGGCCAACTCATGACGCCCGCGACGCTGCGTCGGGTAATCCGCGACGCTGGACGACTTCCAGTTGAGCGCAACACTCGTTACGGCGTGGTTCGCGAGTTCAGCGCGACGGCCGATGACGACCCCGTCGAGCCACTCGATGGCGTACAAGATCCGGACGCAGTCTTCGGGTCGTATCGAGAGCTGACCCAAGACGCTCGGTTTCATTACGAGCCTCGCGGGCTTCGCGTGGTGAGCTAGCATAGGCGGCGATGAGCAAGTTGGCAGAGCGCTATGGTCCGTGGGCGGTGATCACCGGTGCGTCTTCCGGCATTGGCGCCGAGTTCGCGCGTCAGCTGGCGGGATACGGGTTCAACGTCGTTTTGGTCGCTCGCCGGCGCAACCGCCTCGAAGAGCTCGCGTCGGGCATCGAGGACATGTATCGCGTCCAAGCGCGTGTTGCACCAGCCGATCTGACCGCGCGCGACGTCATCCAAGCGCTGCAACCCGCGCTCGCGGACATCGAGATCGGGCTGCTGGTCAACTGCGCTGGCTTCGGGACGACCGGCCCATTCTTGGACATGGACCCGAGCGTGCAAGAGTCGATGATCAACTTGAACTGCCACGCTCCCATCGTCCTCACGCACGAAATTGCCCAAGGCATGCGCGAGCGTGGCCGTGGTGGGGTGATCTTCGTCTCCTCGGTCAACGGGTTTTGCGCGGCGCCCGGGATGGCCAACTACAACGCCACCAAAGGCTATGACTTGCTGTTCGCCGAAGGCCTGGCCGCCGAGCTCGCACCATATGGCGTAGATGTGCAAGCGCTGTGTCCGGGAGGCACGTACACCGAGTTTCAGCGAGTCGCTGGCATCGACGCGCGGAGGCTCGGTCCGCTGAGCGGCTTGGTGTTTGCTAACGCGTCGACGGTGGTCGCTACCAGCCTGCGAAAGCTCGGGAAGCGCGTGACGGTGGTTCCCGGCTTCGTCAACAAGCTCAACGTCCTTATGATGCGCTTCATGCCACGATGGCTGTCGACCCGCCTACTCGGATCGGCCCTCCGCCGCCTCGCAGCTCACAACTGAAACCGAGGTCGACGGTTTTTTTCACAGGCGCGTCGACTACTGCCACCCGGAATAACAAAAGCCTTGCGCCAGACGTAGAACACGTTCTATGTATGGGACATGGCCCGGTTGGCCGCCGAGTGAGTACCATGATCCGCAGCACGTCCACCAAGCAGAAGCGCCCGCCGTCGCCGGCCACGAAGCCCGCCCACAAACGCGTCAATCCTCGCCCCCAACGGCTCCACACATGGTTCAACCTCATCCCGGTCAAGGAGTTCGAGGACGCGAGACCAGAGCGGATTCTCTTCCTCGACTCCTTTGCCACCGTACAGACGCGCGTCTCCAACGGTGAGACCGAGTACACGGTCTTGTTCGAAGGCGTGCACGAGATGACCGTGGTCGTGGAGATCGGCATCATCTTCGTGTGGTACGGAGATGATCTAAAGGTGCCGGACCGACCGTTCCCGAAGCTGTACGAGCAGAAGTACGCCTCCGAGTACGTATCGAGCAAGGCGACCATCTTCGAGGACACGCACGTGATGGACTTCGTCGAGAACGGCTCGGACAACCTTCACTTCAAAGCGGTCCACCTGTGGGAGTACTCCAAGATCTACGACCATGAGGTCAGCGAAAACACGATCACGCTGAAGCAGGACACGAAGTTCCAATACGGTTCCTGCTCCACCCATCGCACCGTTCGCTGGATCTCGAAGCTCCTGCCCCAGTTGATACTCACCCAAGACTACGTGTATCACGGCCCCGGCATGGCCGTCGTGGGCGCTGAGGGCTCTGGCACCCCACAGATGCACGCGCTCGTGACCCTCACACCGGAGAGCGAGCACAGAACGCGGGTCTACGTCACGATGGCCATCGACCCTGAGACGTTCCCAGAGTGGTCGGAAAACCTCTTTCAGCGCTTCTTCCCCGAACGCGCGCTTTGCAACCTACTCGCGAGTGTCATGGCGAACTTCATCAAGAACGAGTTCGACATCGACGCGATCATCTGGACGAACAAGAAGTACCTCCGGCACCGCTCCCTTCTCCCCTCCGAGAGACATTTGCAGGAGGTGATCCGCTGGGGGGAGTCCTTCTACCCCAAGGGCTTCCAGCACGCGGAGACTCCGGCGAAGGCGCCGGAGCAGAAGCAGTGGCATGAGCTCGACGCCCCCGAGAACATCAAAGCAGGCAAGGTGCACCGTTACAGCGTCGCGGACGAGGAGCTCATCGCCCGCAGAGACACCAACGGCCAGCTTCACATCTTTGACGCTTTCTGCCCGCACCAGGGCGCGCACCTTGGCCACGGCGGCAGCGTGGACGAGGACTGCCTGCGCTGCCCCTTCCACGGGTTTTACTTCGACGCCGAAGGGAGATGCATTGGCCCCAGCATCAACAACAAGAGCAGGTTCATCAAGTCGCTGAACCTGACCCCCATTGAGCACCGGGTCGAGGGCGGCCGGGTGGAGGTGCTCGTATAGGCCGCGCGGGCACTAGGGCCTTTGGGTAGCTCCAGAGCGGTAAGACCCATTACATCAATCCACAAGATCATGTGTTCGCCGTGATCTAATTCACGCGATGGTTCGATTTGCGCGTGCGAAGGGTTAACGCGCGCCGACGTTGTTGCCGAGGGTCATTGAATCGGTGCAGGGCGCTCGTCATATTGACCATGGGGTGCCTCGTTGTGAATGATGCGCGTTTCGTGAAAGGGCGGTCGATGGCTCCCGGCCTCCTCCCAAGCATCGGCCTCCTTGCAGCATTGGGTCTGGTTGCGTGCGATGGCCGGATCTCGGGTGGCCGCTCCGCGACGGAGCCTCCGGACGTCGGTCCCGAAGCTCGGGAGGTGAGCCTTGGTCCCGCGGTGGGGCGCCGACTGACGCGCGAGGAGTACTTCAACTCCCTCGAAGTCGTGCTCGGGGTCGACCTCGATGCAGACGACTACGATCTGCCGCGTGACAATCGCGCTCCCGAGGGCTTCCGCAACTCGGCCCAGGATTTGTTGCTGAGCCCAGCGCGGGTGCGCGCCTACGACGCGATCTCGAACGATGCGATTGCCCAAGCGGACGTGACCGGATTCGTGTCTCGGTACGCGACTTGTACGGAGATGCGCGCCGATTGCTACGACGGGTTCGTTGACAGCATCGGGCTCCTGTTACTGCGTCGTACCGTATCCGACGCCGATCGCGTGTTCTTTTCGCGGCTGTTCACGGTGGCCCAGGAAGAAGGCGAGGGCTTTCAGGCGGGCGTAGCTCTGGTGATGCGGGCCATGTTGCAGTCCCCGTACTTCCTTTATCGCCTCGAATCCCAGGCTGGGAACAATCCTGGTGAGGGGCGTGAAATCGACTCATTCGAGCTGGCGACGCGGCTTTCGTTCTTGGTGTGGAACGCGGCGCCGGACCAGGGGCTGTTGGACCTCGCCCAGCAAGGCAACCTGCGCGAGAACATCGATGCGCAGGTCAAACGACTGCTTGAGGACCCTCGGACGCGCCGTGCATTTCGGCAATACATCGAGCAGTGGCTGTATCTCGATGCAGTTCCCCCCTCCTTCGATCTTGGGACGGACATGAAGGAGGAAACCTACCGACTTTTTGAGCGCCTGGTTTGGGAAGAGGACGCCGACTTCATGCAGGCGTTCACGGAAGAACGCGCCGAGCTCTCGGGAGCGCTCGCGAGCTTCTATGGGCTCGAGCCGTTGGAGAGCGGCTTCACCACCTACGACCTCAGCGGCGTGCCGGAACGCATCGGCTTTCTAACCAACGCAAGCGTGCTGGCCGCGCGAACCATCAACCCTCGCAGCTCGATGATCGACCGCGGCCTTTTCGTCTTGAACGACCTCTTTTGCGAGAGCGTGGCGCCTCCTGATGCCCCCGAGCTTCGTGACGCAATCGACGAGATCGCCGTGCCGGAGACCAGCGGGCTCAGCCAGCGCGAGCGCTTCGCGATTCAAAGTGAGGAGGCCGTGTGTCGTGGTTGTCACGGCCTCTTCGACCCGCTCGGCTTGGCGCTCGAACAATACGGAGCAGCGGGACAGCACATCACGGAAGACGAGTTCGGGAATCCGCTCACCGGTGGAGGAAGTGTCGCCGTGGGCGATGTCAACGTCGACTATGGTGACATCGAGGAGTTTGCGGCTGCGCTTCGGGCAAGCGAAACCGTGTCCCGCTGCGCCGTGGAGAAGAGTGTGCAGCACGCTTTCGGACGCAGAATGGGACCCAGGGACACAGACCTCCTGTCGGACACGCATGCCAGCTTCGCTGCGAACGGCAGTACGTACCGTGGCCTCATCCACGCGATTGCGACGCACCCGGAGTTCTTGCTCGTCGAGGTGGCGCCGTGAACAGGCTTAACCGACGGCGCTTTCTCTACGGCGCGGGGACCATTGCGATCGGGTTGCCGATCACCGCCACGATGACTCGGTTCGCCGCAGCATCGCCAGGGGTCGCGCCACCTCGCTATATATCCCTGTTCTTCGGAAACGGAATGCCGAAGAAGTTCGTCGACAATGGTTATGGCGGGAACGTGCTCTCACCATTGGCGCCCTTTCAGTCGAAGCTTGCGATGATTCGCGGCCTGCAACTGAACGAGGGTGGCGGGGCCGCCTTGCACTACAAAGGAACCGCCCGTTTCGGCAAGGGGATGCATCCCCCGAGCGAGTCGACTGCAGGCGGCGAGTCCCTCGACAACAAAGCCCAACGCACGTTCGCCCCAGGCTCACTGCTGCTCAACGTCAACATGCACACGCAAGTGACCGGCGGGAACCCAGCTACGCGCTGGTACCACAGCTGGCGGGGAGTCAATCAGCCCAACGACGAGTTACTGAGGCCGCTCGACGTATTCGATGCGATTTTTGGCACTTTCGGAACACCCGATCCCGGCGACCTCAGCGAACAGGAGCGGCGTGAGATTCGCTACCGCAACAGCGTGCTCGATTCCGTCGTGGATCAGTACCAAGAGTTGTCGAGCGAACGCTCTCCTTACAGCGTCGGGGTGCGAGCGTTGATCGCGGATCACCTCGATCTCGTACGATCCCTCGAGCGACGCTCCCTCGAAATGGACATGATGATGCCGCCGGTGAGCTGCGATACGCCGGCAGCGCCACCCGACGTCACACCCAGTCAGGACTGCACGGCCGCCCTTTGCCCTGGGGACGACAACTTCTACTACGGTTCCGGTGGATCCAACTGGAATGAAGTGTGGGAGCTAAACTCGGACCTCTTCGCCATGGCGCTCCGGTGTGGCGTGACTCGGTTCGGCACCATGGGGTGCTCGGGCGGTGGCGACCGCTACCCCGTCCCGGAGCTCGGGGCGCAGGGTGTCACGGAGAGCCCGCACATCCTTGCGCACCCGTGGACCCGCGCCAACGAAAACGGTTTTGACGTCTGTGTTCGCTGGCTCATGGAGAAAGTCGTCTACTTCTTGTCCCAGCTCGACGATCCCGATTGGCCCGACCCGAATGGTGGCACGGTGCTCGACAACACGCTGGTCCTGATCGGCACCGAGCTCGGCACCGCCACCGACAACCAACACCACGTCGACTACATGACCTATTGGTTGGCAGGTGGTGGTGGTCGCATCCAAAACGGCATCTTCGATTACAACGGGCGTTCGGACGT
>CAXMND010000122.1:0-13249 GCA_964194675.1 uncultured Coxiellaceae bacterium
CAGGGGAGCGGGAATCGCCTTAGCCATCGCCGTTGACTTGAATGCACGGTGTTGCCACAGCAAGAGGATCACGAGTGACGTGAGAGTCACGATGATCGCGCCGGCGCTCAATGCACCGAGAGAGTAACCGATCTCGGTGAACGTGTTGTGCCCATCCCGCTGAAAGAACTCGAGCTCGCCCTCGAAGGACTTGTCGTACCCTAGCGCATGGGGGATCTGCTTCAGGACCAGGACAATCCCGATACCCGCCAGCATTCCTTTGATGACCGTCGTCGGGAAGTAGTGCGCGACAACGCCCACTCGAAGGAAGCCGGCGAGGACCTGCACAACGCCGCAGACGATGACCGCAAGCAGATATGCCTCGAGACCGAGTTGCTCGATCCCAACTGCGACCATGACGGCGAGCCCTGCGGCTGGTCCGCTCACCCCAAGCCTCGATTTGCTGAAAAGCGTGACCACCATCCCGCCCGAGATGCCCGCGATCAGCCCGCTGAAGAGCGGCGCGCCGGACGCGAGGGCGATACCCAGGCACAGGGGCAGAGCGACCAGGAACACGACGACCCCCGCCCGCAGGTCGTTGGCAATGGAGGCGCGGTGCGACATGCTCGCCTGTTGTAGGGATCTTGGGACGAGTCCGCCAGCTTTTCTCATCCAAATGCGTGCTCACTCAGCTCCTGAATTGCGCAGAACGCCCTTACGCAAACCGTTCGACGCCAAGAGAGAGCGTTTGTACTCGTTTGTACTCGCTATCTTCAGGCGGCGAATTGGCCCGATAGCCAACAAGCCAGGTAAAACCCGTGAGTCGAGTCGCGGCGTGCGATTGGGGCCGCGGAAGTAGTTTGGGGAACATGAAACGAGTCGTAGCGTCGAGAATGTGTCTTGCGATCCTCCTTCTCGTCGTGTCTTGTGATTCGGTGCAACGTCGCTCAACTACGGTCGATGTGACGAGACGTCGCGACGCCAGGACGGACTCGTCCGAGCAGCTTTCAGAGAGCATGGTTCAGTTCTCCAACTCGGTGACCACGACATTGGAGGATGACGCCACGAGCAACAGCTACAGCCACCAAAAGTTGCTCGGCGCGAGAAAGCGGCTTGGTGAGCCACTAGTTCAGCTCGAGTCGACCGATGCACACTCTGCGCTTGCGTCGACCGACTGCTCGGGGTGGCTGAGCTTCGCACTCAATACGGTCTCGCCCCTCCATGAAGCCGTCTTGCAGTCGCAGCGCCGGTTGCCCGAACACAACCGCGCCTATTCAGAAGACTTCGCTTTGCGAGAGAAGTGGAGGCCATGGTCGCGGGCGTTCGTGGTGACACAATACCTTCGCGCCGATTACGCGAAGACGACCGGCTTCGAGCCGGTGACGGACTTCGAGGAGCTACAGCCAGGCGACATCGGTGCGTACGCGATGGGACGCTACGCCAAGCCGTCCGATGAAAGCCGGCCCAAGCCCAAGGATACGGGGCACGTTTTCATCGTGGTGGGGTTGCCAACAGTGGTCGATCCAGAAACCGAAGGTTACGACGGTCGAGGAACGCTGTCGGAGAAGGCGGCCAGAGTCATCGCCGTACCCGTCGTCGACTCGAGCGCGACCGTGCACTTCGATCCCGATTCGAGGAAGAACGAAAAAGGGCGTTACTCATCGCCGAAAGTCCTTCCCCGTGCTCGTGCAAAGCCCGGCGGGGTGGGTGCGGGGACGATCTGGTTCGCCGTGAGTGTGGAAGGCCGGGTCCTCCAACGTCGGTTGGGCTCGAGCCAAAAATATCGCCCTGTGCTCGCGCGTGCTGCGCGCCTGCACGGTCGCGTCTCACTCGACGAGACGATTCTGGACGACGGAGGAGCGCTGCTGGTCAAAGTCTTCGAGAACTCCCCTTCGGAGTTCGGGGGTCTCTCGTACGGGGACGCGCCGATAGATCTAACCGGTGAGGGGGGGCTTCGTCTCGCGAGCGGAAGACTCATCTTGAATGGTCATAGCGACTTTTCGGGAGGCGTGACGGTGGAATCGGGGGAGTTGATCGTAGGATCCCCCACCGCGCTCGGCGCTGGCGACGTTGCAATCCGCGGCGGGTCGATGATCCTACAACAGCCAGCGATCGCGACCTCGGCCTCGCTCAGTCTTGCGGACGACCTGCCGGATGGGGCGCTCCGCCTGGATTTCCGCGGTCGCGGTGTCGTGCGATCCCTCCGCATCGGGGACACAATGCACCGGTGTGGAACGTGGGGCGGACCCGAGTCCAGGGCCATGTTTGTCGACCCGGTGTTCTCTGGGCCAGGCATGCTCAAGCTTGCCGCCGAGCCGCTCGAGGCCTGTGCTCCGACTTCGGAAAAATCGGCTGGAAGCAATTCGAAGAGACGTGCGTCATCGAGGGCACGCGCGAACCCGCGCTGACCGCACAGCCGTAGGCCTTCCCGGCGTCCTTATTCGGTCGAGCTCTTATCGCCAGGTGTCGACGGTGGCATGCATGGCGTCGATGACCCGTCCGATTTCGTTTTCGTCAGCGCCGCCCCTGACGGTGAGGTTGAGACCCAACATGAACGTCATGAACAGATCGGTTCGTTGGCCGGTAACGCTGTTGCTGGCGGTTCCCTCGCGCTCCGCTTGACTGATCAGTCCTCGTAGGCGTTCGCGCAGTGCCTTGCGATACTCGATGCCGAAGTCTTCAAAGCCGGGGGCGGTCCCGCAGAGCTCGGTTGAGGTGTTGACGAGGAGACAGCCTCGTTGGCCGGTGTCCGAGGCGAGGTTGCTTCGTAGGAGCTCGAGGAAGGCGTGGATTCCGTCGATCCCCGGCCCGGCGCGATCGACGAGCTCGGAGATCCTATCCATCTGGCCCTGGAGGTAGCGGCGGAGGATCTTGGCGAACAGAGCCTCCTTGGTTCCGAACGTGCTGTAGAGGCTCGATTTGTGGACGCCGCTGGCGTCGACGAGATCGGCCATCGAGGTCTGGGAGTAGCCCTTTTGCCAGAAAAGCGCCGTTAATTCGTCCAAAACGACTTCTTCGTCGAAGAGCCGTGGGCGGCCTCGGGACCGGGTGCTCGTGCTGCTCATGACTCCATTCTAGACACTCTGGACAATATTGGAACCCTCGGTAGCAAAATGGCTTGACATTTTACTACCGATCGTTAGTTAATACACCGAAGCCCCACCTCAGTCAAAATGATCAACCTGGGAAGCTTCGGGAGACTAGCCGTGCAGAACACATCCAAAACCCTTCGACGCGCGACGTTGCAAATCACTCTGGCCGGGGCCCTCGCCTCGGCCTCGACCCTCGGTCTCATGCCAAGTCACGCTGCAGCTGTGGAGGCACACGAGGAAAACGCGGAGATATTCACCGCACAGATCCCCGTGGAAGGCTCGAATATTGCGACGGGCCAGGCGGTCATCGTGGTCGACAAGCCGATCGAGGAGGTACTTCGGATCGTGCTGGACTACGCCAACTACGTGCGGTTCATGCCCAGTTTCACCAAATCGAAGGTGCTCGCACAGCGCGGGAGCCGGGCAGTGGTTTACATGGAAGTCAGCGTCGCCAAGGGCATGTACACCCTTTACGGGCAGCTCTACCTCGCCGAGCGTCCCCAGGACGGAGTCTCGCGCGTGGTCGAAGGCCGCCTCATGGACGGAAACATCGACGCCTTCGATGCGAGCTTCAAGCTCACCCCGACCGATGATGGCGCTCGCACGGAGATCGACTTCAGGATCTACGTGGACCCCGACCTCCCACTGCCATCGTCCGTCTTCAGTCGAGAGAACGAGCGAGCTGCGGACCGAACGGTGCGGGCTTTGCGTGCGCGGGTTGCCGAAGCACCCGGTGATTCGACCTGAGCTCCACTCCCCCAAGATTAATATTTGAGTATTTGATCAGAAACAGCGTTCCGCATCACCGATGCCCCGCCAAAAAGGATAAAAAGTTATGTCACGTTTCGCTAACAAAGTTGCACTCGTCACTGGTGGAGGAACCGGTATCGGTCGAGCGGTAGCCGAAGCTCTGGTCGCCGAAGGAGCCAAGGTGGTCGTCACCGGCCGTCGGGAAGAACCTCTCAAGCAACTCGCCGGCGAACACCCGGACGCGGTTCGCTACATCACCACAGATGTCACTGAGAAAGGCGCACCGGCCAATGCCGTTCGTTTTGTCATCGAGCAGTTCGATCGCCTGGACGTCCTGGTCAACAACGCGGGCGTGGGTACTTTGGCGCCTCTGGTCGAACTCGACGACGAAGCCCTCGAACAGACTCTCGGGGTGAATGTGCGAGGTGTGTTAATCACCATACGCGAGGCGATTCCCCATCTGTCGAAGAGCGGCGGCGCCGTCATCAACATCTCATCGACCCTTGCCCAGGCATCGATGCCCGGTGCCGCGGCGTATTCGGGTACGAAGGCAGCGGTCGAGCGCATTACCTCGGCCTTGGCCGTGGAACTCGGACCGCAAGGCATTCGTCTCAACTCGGTCGCCCCGGGCCTAACGCAAACAGACATGGCTACCGGCGTACCGCAGGAAATGCTCGACGGTATGATTGCTCAAACGCCTCTCGGCCGCATCGGCCAACCCGAGGATATCGCCAGAGCGGTGGCGTTCTTGGCAAGCGACGACGCTTCGTGGATCACCGGCCAGGTGCTGCAGAGCAGCGGTGGCCTGATGCTCTAGACAAGGACAGCGTGGGACCCAGCACGGGAGGAGATCCAGGAGATCCCAAAGGAGATCCGACCGACGTTGGCGGTGATTTCAGGAGCTTGGCAGCATTGCCGTGGCGGATTCGTCAATGTACGCCGGCGAGCGTCACTTCACGAAACCACAATGCTTGCTGCGTTTGGGCCAACGTCGGTAGGATCTCTCGTCCCCCCGACTGCGCTAACGATGATCTGGACGAGCTCGTGATTGTGAAAAGGGGCTGAAGCCATGACATCGCAGCACTTCCCGTACCGGCTCGACAAGCGATGGGCCTCACTATTTTTTGCGCTGGGCGTGGGCGACGATGACGGCGTCGATATCTCCGACGATGGCGAACTCATCGCGACCTTCGGTCGATTCAGCGTGAAGACCACGCTCGACAACATCGACCACACTCTCGTCACCGGCCCGCACCGTTGGTACACCGCGGTCGGGTTGCGGCTCAGCCTCACCGACGACGGGCTCACCTTTGGCACGAACCATCACAAGGGGTTGTGGATTGCGTTCGTGGACAAGATTCCCAGGGTCATCGGGTTCCGGGACCACTCTCTGCTGTGGGTCAGCGTTGCCGACCCCGAAGGCCTCGCGGCAGCGATCGCGAAGTAAGCGGGGTGCCACGAGGAACGTGGAGCAGCGGCTATCACGCGTGCGGCATGAATCTTGGCAATGAGCGAGGCCCGATCGTTGCGGCGCACCGGAGACCGCTTTTGTTTCGCCTATCCGCTCGTGTAGCGTCGAGCCGTCTTGCTCTGGCCCCGAAGAGCCTAGCTGCGGCAACCCTTGAGCTCGCCATCGATCGCAGGTCGGTATTTCTCCTTGGCGCCGCCGATCACCGCCTCTCCGTGGCCCGGAAGTACCTGCTCGAACTCGAGGTCGAGGATGGAACGGACGTCGGCGACCGTGGGATGAGCGAATTGAAGCCAGCCAGGCCCCACGTTGTAGGGCTTCATGAAGCCCATTCGCTTCATCATGATCTTGGCCAAGAAGTTGTAGAACTCGTCGGGCTTTGGCGCGTGCTGAAGCGTATCGCCTGTGATCAGGATGCCGCCGTGGCGCTCGATCAGGCAGAGGGCTTCAGGCGGCTTGGACGTCGAAAAGATCTTCAGCTTCGCGTCGGCGATAGGAAGCGCGCTCCCTTCGGTCAACCATTCGTCCGGGACTAAGAAGGGTCCCACCCCCGTCTTTCTCGGGTCGATGCCACGGAAGTAGGTCTGGCCTTCGATGGCATGAACCATTGCGCCGTAGCGGTCCTTGTAGAATCCATCATCGCGCCCGTGGAACCCGCCGATGCGCACCACGTGTTTTACGTCACCAAGCGCCTCGAGCTCGCGGAGCCCCTCCTCGCTCAACCGCATGCTATTGAACAGCACCAGACCGTCGTCTCCCCGAACCACCGTCATTGCGCGTCCGATCTTCATGGGCATGCGCATCGGCATCTTGACGCCTCCGCGTACAAACCAGATACCGTCGAACAGCTCCTTGATTGGCCCGTGGGGCGCGGCGGGCAGATGCCCCCCTCTGACCGACTGAGGTGACGAGTCCGTTGTGCTCATCGCTCTTCCCTTCCGAAATGAGCGTAAGCGCACCGTTGACAGATCGCTAGCCATGGGTGACGCCGCGCCAGTATCGAGGCCTGCGGTCACGGGTGCGGCATGGATCTTGGCAATGAGCGAGGTCCGATCTTAGCGGTCACGGGGACCGGATTGGGGACCAGAATGCCCGCTGGTGGCCAGATTAGACCGCGTCGGGGAGTCGAAAAGTGCTCAGAAGATGCGTCGCTCCGGGCACTCGCGCCGCAGGCTGGCCTCGGCGCTCAGCTGCTCACGTACACGAGTACGCTCCGCGGGGCTCCTCGCCACCGACCCGCCATCGCACGACGGCTCGAAACCGATCTGCCGCTTCTGGTCATGGGTTTGTCGAACTCCTAGCAGCTTTGGCAACGAATACGAATCCCCATGCGGTCGCCATGTTAGGGTCGTAGGCGCATTCGGCCGATAGTCTCGACCTTACTGAGGCATCGTTTCGTCTGGAGGATTTCGATGTTCCGTCTTTGTATCTTGCCCTCCACGATCGCGCTCGTCGTCACGCTCTCTATCAGTTCCTGCGGAAGCTCCAGTGCAGCTGACCGAAGTCCGGGCGCGAGTGACCCAAACGACGGGACTTTCGCATGCGGCGATATCGAGTGCGACCAGGTGAGCCAGTACTGCGAGGAGGTGCGAGACTTCGACAACACACCCGTGTCGACCGCGTGCAAGAGTTTTCCTGATGCGTGTCCGGACCTCATCGCCGACAGCTGCGCCAATGACGACGCACTCTTCGACTGCCTTTCTGAGGACCCGAGTACCAGTTGGAGCTTCGACTGTCGTCTTGGAGGAGACAGGGCATTCCGGACCTCGGTCTTCCTGGAGCCTCCGGTCGACAGGTGCCTCGTCGACCAGGGCGAAGTTCTGGTACCGGACACCGGCATCTCGAGCCCCTACTTCACGGTCAGCGAGATCGAGGGCGGCGCGCCCTCGGAATACTACTTGGTCGTGGACCCGTACGCCTTGTCATTGCTTCAGGAGGGGGCTGAGGCCGCCGGCGCCGACTTCGACGACGCCGCGCTCGGGCTCGCAGCATTCATCGATTTCGTCGACATCGCCGGTACCGGTTGCGACACGGACGGACGCGTCGCTGTCGTCATCAACGTAAGCCCAGACAACTTCGCCCTCTTCCTCGAACAATCGACGCTCTTCGAGCGACTGTTCGTCGCGTTCATGGACGCCGTCGAATCCGCCGTCGAATCCGCCGCCTCGGCAATCCGCAGGTACCTCTGGCAAGAACTGTTCGAGTTCCTCTTGGGCGCGCTGTTGGGGTAGTGCATCCTGCCCGCTAGTGGCGAGAGCTACTGAAAGGGCTGCCACTAGCGCGATGGCCGAGGCCCGGTCGTCGCGGTCACGGGAACCGAATTTTAGTACCGCTTAATTCGGAACTCCCGAATGGTCGTAGATGGCTTTTCTTAATCCATCTACTTATCCTTGACCGGGCTGCATGGAATGAATTGGTACAGAATCAAGACCTCGCTCATCGGGTTGAAACGATTGGCAACGTTGCCCGAAGAGGACAAGCAAGCCTGCATCGACGCGTATAGATTCTTCCAACGAATGCAAGCTGGTGAGAAGACCGAGACAGAGGACGAGACCAAAGCAGTTGAGGACTATTACAAGGTCTTGAACAACATGTTGTCGGTCTTCGACGTGGAGAAGCTCTACATCCCGCCACAGCTGGACGAATCGGAGGGTTTGTATGGGAATCAGTTGCTAATCGAACAATTTGTGTTGAAGGAGCTGAATCTCGAGAACCCTGGAAAGTCCCATCTATTGGATATGGGGTGCGGGAGAGGAAGAATCTCATATCACTTCGCCACGTTAAGCGGTGGTCAGGTATCCGGCTACAACATCGATTCGAATCAGATTGAAAGCGCGATCGACTGGGCCACGGAATGTGAGATGAGCGATCGGCTCCACTTCAAGGTTGGTAATCATCACGAGCCGCTCGAGTACGAATCGGGCACCTTCGATGGATGCTATTCATTCGGGGCCGTTTGGCCCTTCTTCAAGAAGGAGGAGCTGGACGACCATGCGAGAGAAATGTGCCGCGTATTGAAACCCGGAGCGCGATACGCTTGCTCTGAGTATTTGCTGACCCCTCATTTTGATTGGAACAACGAAGAACATGTGACGCTTCACAAGAGCTTCCTGCCAACGCTGGCGGCTACGCACTCGATGTATCCGGCCGACGTCTGTGCAGCATTGGAAAGAGCGGGATTCAAGATTTTCACTTCCGCGCCTTCGAAAGGCGAAGCCTGGCCGATATGCGAGCAAAAGCGTGATCTGGTCTCTATGGGTCGAAGAGTCGTTAGAGTCCTTGGCGCGATGCGCGTTTTACCTCCATGGGTCGAAGAGTCGCTTGACCTACTTCAAAAAGGTGGCGAAGCGTGGACGGCTGCGGAGAAGGCCAAAATTGCAGATTTGAACTGGAGAATCGTTGCGGAGAAACCGCTTGCTTGATCGATTCGCGTTTTGCCCCACGAAGGACCGGTTTTGTGCTAGCAATGCGCCCGTGTTCTGGCGATCGCTGCTATTCGTGTGCCTCGCGGTCGTCCTCGGCGGGTTGTTGTTGTTTTGAAACTTCACAGTGCGAACCAAGAGGTGATGGGAGTCAGGCGAGACCCTTGTTCGGGTTGATCAGGTATTTTTCGCCTGTAGCCTGTTTTCCGTACACCGAGATGGCTTCGAGGGTCAGGGCCTCCGCGAGGGAAACTTCTCGGGTGTAGCTGCTTGCAAAGGTTGTCTTGATCTCGGCAGCGACGCGTTCCTGCAACTTCCGAGAGGCTTGGGGTCCGATCTTCTGGAGAAACGGAAACAACAACCAGCCGCCAACGCCCCAGGCCATGCCGAAGCTTCGGGTGAGTACGATCGGACTGCGGTCGAGTCCGCCATAGATGTAGACCTGCTTGTATGTGGTCGTGCCGTACGGGCTGTACGCGGCTCCCGTCGCACTCGCGGCGGCTTCCATGCAGGTCAGGATCTGCCCCGCGAGCGTGCCCCCACCGATGGCGTCGAAGGCCAGTGTCGCGCCCGTGGTGATGAGGGCGTCGGTCAGGTCTTTCATGAACGTCGGTTCGCTGGAGTTGCAAACATAGGAGGCGCCCATACCCCGAAGCAGCTCGACCTGTTCCGCTTTCCGCACGATGTTGACCAGCGGTACGTCGTCCGCGAGGCAGACCTTCTGGACCATCTGGCCGAGATTAGAAGCCGCTGCGGTGTGTACGAGAGCGCTGTGACCCTCGAGGCGCATGGTTTCGACCATGCCAAGGGACGTCAGAGGATTGACGAACCAAGACCCGCCTTCCGCCGGCGCGGTCCCGTCGGGCAAAGGAAGTGCCTGGTTTGCCGGAACGCAGCGGTACTGCGAGTACATGGCTCCGCCGACTATCCCGACGGTTTTGCCCATCAACGCCTGCGCGGACTCTTCGGCACCGGCCGCGACCACGATGCCGGCGCCTTCGTTACCCACCGGCATCGACTTATCGACTCGGGCTTCCATCCCACGCATGAGCTTCTCGGGAACGCTTGCCGTTACGACTGGACGCTCCGCACTGCCCGACGAGCGCAGGGTCGTGGGATCCGCGGCACCGAACAGCAGTCCGAGATCCGACGGGTTGATCGGCGACGCTTCGACCCGAACCAGCACCTCGTCGTCTTTGGGTTGTGGGATGGGCATCATCGCGAGCGACAACTCGAGCGTGCCATCCTGTCTAATCATCGATCGCAGCTGCAACGCGTCACCCGAAACTTGTTTCGTCATCCTGGGGCAACTCTACGCCGGGGCAGGCTGGCTGACCAGCCGCAAGTGTCACCATCTGCTTGCGCCAGTCCCCACGACGATGCGACGCTTGCCCGGCATGGATGTCGCAAAGCAGCGCTGGCTCTCTTAGTCCATTGGGCCCACTCTGAGAACCGAATTGCGCGGTACTAATCGTTATGTCGCGTGGGGCGTCGCGCGGAGAGGGCGTTTGTTCTTGCTAGGCTCCGCCACTCTGATGACGAAGTTGGAAGAAGTCCTCGGTCCGGGCGTCGATGCGACGTGATACCTTCAGGAGATGGGCAGACAGTTGGCTTCCTTGCTCTCTATCCTCGGCGTCTTGCTGCTTGGGGTGACAGCCGGCGCGATGCTCGCCGAAGCCGCCATCTTGGTGCCGTATTGGCAGTCGCTCGCCCCAGTTGACTTTTTTGACTGGTACGCGGCAAATGCATCGCTGCTTGTCGATTTCTACAGCCCACTCGAGATTGCCAGCGCGGTTGTCGCACTCGCCAGCGCGGTACTGCACTCCGTGCAATCTCGCCCCGGCGGACGGCTTTGGTGGGTAGCCGCTATTCTCTCAATCCTCGTCATTGCGACATTCTTCGTGTACTTCAAAGACGCCAACGCGGGTTTCTCGAATCGCTCGATCGCAGAAGATTCTCTGCCCGCCGCACTTGTCACCTGGAGCACGTGGCAGTGGGGACGCGTCGCAGTCGGCTGCGCAGCGTTTGCGGCCAGCGTGTTGGCACTCCGCGCTGGCACCGCAACCGACAGGAGCTGATCAACGTTCGAGCGCGTCAGCGGCTAGAAGCGTTCGACTGCCCGGCTGCTCCTTGCCCTCGCGCAACGCTTGTATTGCGGGACCATGAATCTTCCACCACTACATGGCGTGGTCGGATGTCCAGTCGCGCGTGTCGTCGCAGGTCGCCAACCGTGCCAGAAGATAGGGGACACGCTAAACCCCTCAGAACCTGTCTAGGAGAACCAGGACGCCCTTTCTGTTTGTATCGGCGCTTGCATCACGGCTGAAGTAGGCGACCTAACCGCGGAGTGCTTGGCTTGCTACGCCGTGGGGTGACGGGCTAACGACGCCTCGAACGGATCGACCAGGGCCCGGAAAAAGGGTGTTGAATTAACTAAGGTTTCACAGAATACTGACCATTGGCGGTCAAGCCGACAAGGAGGCAACGATCATGGACCTCGACTCCGTCATTGCGCGCGCACGTAACGTCGCCCGTGAGATCCTGGGGCCCGAAGCCCACTCGGTCGATGAAGAGCGACGATGGCCCGAAGCTGGGATTCGCGCGCTTCAGGACATGCGGCTCACCGCGTTGACGATTCCCAAAGATCAAGGCGGCTTGGGATACGGCTTGCTCGCACTCGCGAGGGTGTGCGAGGAGTTGGGTCGCGAGTGCGCTTCCACATCGATCTGTTTCGGAATGCACGCTGTGGGCACGGCCGTCGTCGCCGCCAAGGCGACCTCCATCCAACAGAGCCAGTTCTTGACGTCGATCGCCGAGGGCAAACACATCACCTCGCTTGCCCTAAGCGAGCCGGGCACGGGAACCCATTTTTATTACCCACAAACCAAACTTTCCCTGGACGGAAACGCGAACCTTCTTCTTTCGGGGACGAAATGCTTCGTGACGAATGGCGGGCACGCCAACTCGTATGTGGTCTCTACGGTGTCGGCAGATCCGGATGCGCCACCGGGGCATTTTTCTTGTGTCGTTTTGCCCGCCGGCACAAAAGGAATGCAGTGGGGCCCGGCGTGGTCAGGCATGGGGATGCGCGGGAATTCTTCGTGTTCGGTGGAACTCAAAGATGTTCAGATTCCGCGAGAGAATCTACTCGGAAACGAAGGAGACCAAATATGGTACGTCTTCAACGTCATCACGCCCTACTTCCTCGTGGCAATGGCCGGTACTTACTTAGGCCTCGCCAGCGCTGCACTCGATGAGGCAGGGAAGAACGTGAAGGAACGGCGCCATGAGCACAGCGGTGCGTTGTTGGCAGACAACCAGGTCATTCAGCACCGGTTGGGAACGATCTGGGCGAAGGTCGCACGCACGCGCGCTCTGCTCTATCACGCTGCGTCCAAAGGCGACGCAGGAGATCCGGATGCATTGCTCGGGCTGTTTTCAGCGAAGGCCGAGGTGGCCGTCTGTGCCGTGGATGTTGTCGGACAAGCGATGACCCTCAGTGGCGGACGAGGGTATCGCGATGGTTCGAGGCTTCATCGCATGCTTCGAGATGTTCAAGCGTCCCATATCATGGCGCCCACCACCGACACCCTTCGCACATGGACGGGTCGCGCATTGCTCGGCCTTCCAATTCTGAGTGATTAGGAGGCGAGGTGGGCGCAGTCCTCTTGGTCAACTTGGAGCCCAGCACAGCCGAACGGCTTTTCGCTCTTCAGCCCATACCCGAAATCCGTAAAGTACACGATCCGGAAAGGGTAACGGAGGAACTAACCCGGCGATCTCAGACCGTCGACCTCCTTGTCCTTGGTGAGAGCAGAGGCGATCCCATTCGCGTTGCTGTGGACGCGCGTATCGTCGACCAAGATCTATCCATCGTGATCCTCGCAGAGCCATCACGACTCGAACAAGTCAAACGGCGGGTGATGTATGCGCCATTTTTGAGCGGAGATGTAATCTGTCAGTCACTAGCTGAAAACAGCTCCATCGGACAGGTATTGGACGAAGCGATGACGAGAACGCGACAACGCCGTAAACACCACGACGATGTCGCAGCCACACTGGTCAGACTCGAAGCCCCGAAGGTTTGGCGGCCCAACCCAAGACAATATCTCGATCGACTTCTCGACCATGCGCCAATCGGTGTCGCTGTGCTGGACTACGCGGGAAAGATCCGTGCGTGGAACCGCCGTGCGGCGACGGTACTCGGTGCGCGGGAGGAAGACGTCGTTGGAACTCGATTGACCGAGTTCTTTCATGCGCCGGACAAAAAGAGTTTAGAGGATTTCATTTCGCAATCGATTGCGAACGGCGAGAAGCCTCTGCCGGGAGTCTTTCAGGCCCACCGGGCTCACGACGATGACGTGCGACAGCTCGAACTGACGGCTGCGGCGATGTCGAGCCAATCCGGTGAGCCAGGGGCCTTGGTGCTCTTCAAAGACGTCACTCAAGAGATGGAACAAGAGGCCGAGCGCCAGCGTATTGAGACTCAAATGCAGCGCGTACAGAGACTCGAAAGTTTAGGTGTGCTCGCGGGTGGC
>CAXMND010000123.1:0-7217 GCA_964194675.1 uncultured Coxiellaceae bacterium
AGCGGATGAAGTTCCTTTCACAAGATGACGGCATCTGGCAATGCACTCTCGTGGGCGAGTGCTCGGCGGTATGCCCCAAAGCGGTCGATCCGGCAGGAGCAATTCAACGCTACAAAGTCGCCAGTACGAACGACTGGTGGAAATCGAAGCTGATGCCCTGGGCGAAATGATGTCACACGCGACACGTTACAGGAAGTACCACCCTAAGCTTTATCGCACTCGCATGCCGATCTTCTGGTGGGTGCGCAAGTGGACGAACGTGCACTTCATCACGCGTGAAATGACGAGTGTGTTCGTGGCGTTCTTCGCAATCGAGCTCCTGTTTCTACTTCGGACGCTGACGCTCGGACCGGAAGCGTATGGTGCCTTTCTTGTCTGGCTTGAAACGCCTCTCGCGCTCGGTTTGAATGCGATCGCGTTCTTGATGATCCTCTTCCACAGTATCACGTGGTTCAACCTCGCACCGAAGGCGCTGGTGATCCGCGTGGGTGAGGTGCGCATTCCGCCCATCGCCATTGCGGGGTCGAACTACGTAGGCTGGGTCGTTGTTTCGGCAGCGTTGTCCTGGTTCATTCTTTCGGCCTGAGGAGGCGCTTATGGAAGCCATGAAAAAATCGAATGAACCGCTTTGGTGGGCCTTTTTTGGGGCCGGCGGCGCCCTCTCGGCGCTCTGTCTCCCAGTTCTCCTTTTCTTGGTCGCCCTGGCGATGCCGTTAGGGTGGATCGAGACCCCAAGCTATGAAGCCGCACGCAGTCTCGTGCATTATCCACTGGCACGTCTGTTTCTGTTCACTTTGATCTCCCTTTCATTGCTTCACTGGGGCCATCGCTTCCGATTCACCCTTTACGATGGCCTCCAGCTCAAGCATCTGGAATCTCTCATTGTTGTATTTTGTTATGGCGGTGCCATCATTGGCAGCGTGTTCGCAGCGTTTGTTCTCTGGCAGCTCTAGCAAGGAGTCCTGCTCGGAGGAGCACTCGGGCAGCGGAGGAGAAGATGGCAGAACGCTTCGCCCTGAAAAAGATTTCCAAAGATGGCGTTGAACGCGCAGTAGAGCGGGCTGAACACTACCGCTTGCTAAACGACCCCGAGCAGGCTGAGAGCATCTGTCTCGATGTTCTGGCCGTAAATGAGGACAGTCCGCGCGCGCGCGTCACGTTGATCCTATCGCTCACCGATCAGTTCAGCGGAGGTGGCGGCTCTCATGCGGTGCGACGTGCCACCGAGCAGGTGCGGAAGCTTACCGGCGAATACGAGCGCGAATACTACGCCGGGCTCGTTGCGGAACGCCAGGGTCGTGCGCATTTAGCGCAGGGCGGGATGGCAAGGAGCTTCGCCTATGAGGGTCTTCACGAAGCGATGTTGCACTATGAGCGCGCCGAGACCTTGAAGCCTCCAGGCGTCGATGATCCAATCTTGAGATGGAATGCTTGTGTACGAACAATTACGCGAGAGGATCTTCATCCGCGGCGTGATGAGCCTGAAATGCAGCTCGAGTAGAGCTCGTGTTCTAGCGATACTTCGCGGAGGTTATGATGTCAGCTTCAGCTCTCGCTTTGATCGGGTACGCGGGGTGGACGCTGCTCCTGGTGATCACGATTGTCACGGCTCGATCGTGGATGTCACTGGTGGGGAAGCGCGAGAGCTACTGCTTCAAACCCGATGGCTCTGATGTATCGGAAGGGTCGGTTCGGCTATGTCGAGCGCACGCGAACTGCGTCGAGAACTTCCCGGTTTTCGGGGCGATCGTCCTCGTGGCGATCGCGACAGGGAACTCCAACATCACGGATTCCTTGGCGCTTTGGGTGCTAGCCGCCCGGGTCGCCCAGTCGGTTACCCACCTCATCTCGACCAGTAATCTCGCGATCACCGTCCGGGTGACGTTCTTCTCGGTGCAGCTAGCGATCGAAGTGTGGTGGATTGTGCAGCTGGCGCAGCTTGCCCTCTAGCGAAAGTCGCGGGAGCGGTGGGTTTGCTCGGCAATGGCGATGTCCGGGGCCCATAGCGACTTGGCGATCAGGTGAATGACACCGTCGGCTTTTTGGATCTCGCCCGTCACGCCGAGTAAGGCCGCGGTTTTGGCGAGCGCGGCGTGGCGGTCGAACACCTGCTTCCACACAACAACATTGACGAAGCCGGTTTCATCCTCGAGCGTGAAGAAAGTGACGCCGGATGCGGTGCCCGGGCGCTGACGGCAGATCACCATGCCGACGTACTCGAGCTCGTCCCCATGCGCGCAGCCGTGAATAGTGGTCGCTTCGGGGATGCCTCGTGAACGCAGCGTGTGGCGAAGCCCTCGCATGGGGTGGCCCCGCGTGCTGTGATGACTCGAACGGTAGTCCCAGATCACCTGGTCGTCGCTTGCCAACGACGCGAATGAGATCTGACTCGACGCAGGTTCGAGCGGCAACGAATCCTGCGCGAACCGTGACAGGCTGCGGACTTGCCAGATTGCATCACGTCGGTTGAGGCCAAAACATTCGAACGCACCCGACTCCGAAAGTGCATGCAGCGCCTTCTTGTTGAGCCTCGTCTCGCGCACAAGCGTCGCGAGGTTAGGGTAAGGTGCGTTCCCATCTTCGATGCGCTCCCGCTCCGCCACCCCAAGCCCCTTCACATACCGAAGCCCCATCCTTACTCCGGTA
This sequence comes from uncultured Coxiellaceae bacterium, assembly GCA_964194675.1. Taxonomy (GTDB): domain Bacteria; phylum Myxococcota_A; class Polyangia; order Polyangiales; family Houyiibacteriaceae; genus SG8-38. The sequence goes on from CAXMND010000123.1 coordinate 2,647, forward strand.
ACAGAGTCAGCGTCAGCGCCAGTGTCAGCGCGAGCGTCAGCGTCAGTGATGACTTCGAGAGAGCAATCCCATTGGCTTTTGTTGATGTCGATGGGGAAGACTCGGACTCCGTGGCGCTTGGCGTCTTCGACGAGGGTGGCGGGGGTGTAAAAGCCCATCGGTTGAGCGTTTAGGATGGCGCAGGTGAAGACCTCGTGGTGGTGGCACTTAAGCCAAGCCGTCACGTACGCCAACAGTGCAAACGATGCGGCGTGGCTTTCGGGAAAGCCGTATTCGCCGAAGCCGCGAATCTGGGAGAATACGCGTTCGGCAAACTCTTCGGGGATACCTTCGGCAAGCATACGAGGGATCATTCGGGTTCGGTGCTTTTCGATTCGGCCCGACTTGCGCCAGGCACCCATGTCGCGGCGAAGCTGGTCGGCTTCACCCGGCGAATAGCCAGCCGCTTCGACGGCGAGTTTCATCACCTGCTCTTGAAAGATCGGCACCCCGAGAGTCTTTTTCAGGATCCGTTCGAGCTTGGGATGCGGGTAGAGAACCGCCTCTTCGCCATTTCGGCGTCGGAGATAAGGGTGCACCATGTCGCCCTGAATTGGCCCCGGACGGACGATCGCGACTTCGATGACCAAGTCATAGAATGTGCTTGGTCGAAGCCGCGGAAGCATCGCCATCTGTGCGCGACTTTCGATTTGGAACACACCGACGGTGTCCCCAGTTGAAACCATGTCGTAGGTCGCTCGGTCTCCCGCAGGCACGGTGGCCATCTCGATCGACTCGCCCTTGTGCGCGTGCAGTAGATCAAACGCATGATGAATGCATGTAAGTGCACCGAGGCCTAGAAGGTCGACCTTGAACAGGGCGAGATTCTCGACGTCGTATTTGTCCCATTGAATGACCGTGCGGGCTTTCATCGTGGCGGGCTCGATCGGAACGATCTCGTCGACCGGCCGATGCCCGAGCAGGAACCCCCCCGGATGAATCGATAAATGCCTAGGAAAATCGAGGATTTGGGATGCCAGGGACCAGAGATGATCAGTGGCTGGGGCGTCCTTTTCGAGCCCTGCTTCGCGCAGAAGCTCGAGGTTGAGGACATCGCCGTGATGACGGAGTAGCCGTGAGGCAGTTTCGAGATCGGTCCGCGGAAGGCCGAGTACCTTGCCTACGTCACGCACCGCCGAACGAATCCGATAACGAATGATGTTGGCCACCATGGCCGCACGGCGACGCCCGTACTTTTCGTAGACATGTTGGATGACTTCTTCTCGGCGGTCGTGCTCGATGTCGAGGTCGATGTCGGGAGGCTCGGCACGCTCGACGCTCAGAAATCGCTCGAATAGAAGGTCCATTCGAACCGGGTCGATGGCAGTGATCCCGAGGCAGAAGCACACCGCACTGTTGGCTGCGCTTCCACGCCCCTGGCAGAGAATGTTGCTTTCCCGACAGTACTGCACGATTTCATGCATCGTGATAAAGTAACCACCGTAATCGAGACGCCTAATGATCGTGAGCTCGCGTTCGATTTGCGATCGAACTTCAGAAGGAACGGCGCCTTGGTAGCGGTTTCGCGCGCCTTGAAAGGTGAGCTCACGAAGCCAGCTCTGCTCGGTTTGACCGTTCGGGAGGTGCTCTTCAGGATATCGATAACGAATGTCGTCGAGGCTGAAGCTGCATTGTTCGGCAATGTCGAGCGTGAGTCGCAAACAGTCGGGATCATCGCCAAAGACATGGGCCATTTCCTCGGCTGCCCTGAGGTCGTGCTCGGCGTTTCCGCGGATCGTGTGCCCTGCCTCCGAAAGCACTTTACCCCTACGAATACAGGCCAGAACGTCTTGGAGAGGGCGTCGGGCTTTCTCGTGATAGAGCACCTCGTTAGCCCCGATCACCCGCGCATCGAGCTCTCGGGCGACGTCGCGAAGGGCCCGTTCCAGCGGCCTTTCATGGTCTCGGAGATGACGGGCACAAAGGGCAAACAACGAAGAAGGCCGATGACTCCGGTGCAATGCGCGAAGCGATTCGGGTGTCGTACAAAGAAAGAATACCTCGTGCGCTTCTTCGATGTCGGAGATGTGAACGAGAGACTGCCCCTTCTCACATCGAGCATGCCCAAGTGACAACGCTCTACACAAATCAGCATAGCCACGTCGTGTCTTGGCAAGAGCAATGACGTGGTGCGCGTATCCGTCGATGTCGAGAGTTAGTTGTGCGCCCGTAATGATACGCACGCCAAGGTCTTTGGCGCGCATGTGTGCGCGCACCAGCCCGTAGACGCCATCGCGATCGGTGATGGCGATCGCTCGGAGCCCGAGTGCATGTGCGCGTTCGACCAGCTCTTCGGGGAAGGATGCGCCTTCCAAGAAGCTGTGGTTCGTCTTGACCCACAACGGAACATAAGTGCCCATGGTGCGCTCAATCGAGCACCCCGTGCAGGAACCAACGTTTGCGTGGCCGGTCGTAGAAAAGCCAAAGCAAGTCTCCGTGGTCGGTTTCGGCGTAGTAGTAGTCGCGCTCGACCAAGCGTTTCCACCAACCGCCGCTCACGCGGTAGGGGCCGTACAAATGCTCGATGACTTGGTTTTGCGACAGTGATGGCCCTGCTTCGGGCACCTTCGGTTTGCGAGGAGGTAGTGGCTTTGGGCGGGCGAAGACACGGCGAATTATGACGGGCTTCTCCGAGAACGTGTTTGTGGGCGCACAAACACGTTGAATTGGCTCCCAACGAAACGACGCTTCTGGTAAGTGGGCTTCGCGCAGGGATGCTCTGGTGACCGATTGCTCGCCATAGGCGGCGCGAATCCTTGCAAGCGCCCGGTGTGCGGCCCCCATGTCGAGCGCGGATTGGTGCCCTGGGAGACGAGCTTGCTCGGCGTGTGCTCGGACGGTATTCGCGAGGACCTCCACCTCTTCGACCGCGCCCTCGAGCTTCACTTCGCCGAGACGAAGTCGAATGAGCTCGAGCAACATCATCAAATCCAACGTTGGCGAAGCGGGCTCGATGTGCTCCTCATGAAGAGAGGCTCGTTCCAAGTGAAGCGAAAGCGCGAGTGACTCGACGGCCTCACCGCGTGCTCGAACCTGATGAAGAAGCGAATGAAGAGCGCCTTTGATCGCGAACAACAACCGATGTTGATCGTCGTCGGGCGGATCGATTTGGAATGAGATTCGCGACGGCTCATCGAAGGCATGCGGTTGAATAGGAAGCTGTAATCCTTCGGCAAAGCGGTCGTGAAGCGCGCTTGCCTCTGCACCAAACCGGCTGTGAAGCTCGCCTGCAGGCAACCCCAAAAAGTCGCCGAGGGTTTCGATGCCCAACGCGACCAAGTTTTCGCAGACGTCTCCAGGTAAATCGAATTCGCTAAGTGGGGTTTTGTCGGATTGCTCTCGTTCTTGGTCGGGGCTTTCGAGGATCGTGACTCCGCCATTCAGCATGGCGACCGCGAGCGTTCGATAGCGATGAAAGCCCACCGTCACCGCGCCGTGCCAATGCCGGGCTCGTAAATAGCGATCGATGCAGGTAGCCCAATTGCGATAGCCACCATAGAGGCGATGCAGGCCTTCTGGATCGAGGTGAAATGCACCGGTTTGGTCGATCGCTTCGACTTTAGGCGAAAAGGTTTGAAGGGAGGCGATCAGCTCTTGTGTGATCGCCGAAGCTTCGTCGGGTGACACAACGGCGGTGTGCAGATTGGGAACCAAGTCACGCGCCACGGTTTGGCGCATGCCGATACGAAGGCGATATTTGCGTGCAAGCCGGTTGAGATGAGTGATGCGGCCATGGGGCCCCTCATCGTCGACGACGGCGACGGGAGCGTTCTTCCAATCGGGTTTTTGTCGAAGCAGGATCTGCATTGGAAGCATAGGCAGCAGAACGCAGGTCACTCGTCTCATGAGGCACCTCGCAGACCTGCCGGTGCGATCGGATTCATCGATGCGAGGTCAGTGTAGAGCTCGGTGGTGAGGCCGACTTTGTCTTTGAGGATGCGAGAACGAACTTCGAAGTGATCCGCATGCAAGGGGCCGCGTCGTGGCTCGACACGCAAACCCACCAAAGGACCGGATGAAGGGTCTTTGTACGCGCTAGAGGTGAGTAAGAGGATCCGCCCATCGTATTGGCGTAACACGCCCTGAAGACGACCTTGCCAGTTGACCGAAGATCTTGGCGGCAGCGCATCGGTGAGGTCGACCACCGTCAATCCAAAGGCGCCTGATCGCGCAAGCCATTCGGTAGCGCGCACCAATGCAAAAGGGCCTGCGTGATGGGGTACGTGAATCGCGATGAAAGCGTCGAGGTTGACACCGGCCGAAGCGAGGTCAGGTGGAAAGAGCGCTCCGTCTTTTGGTTGAACCCAAGCGACCAGCTCATTGCGCGTCTGCGCGCGGATCACACACGACACTGCGGTGGTAGTTCGGGCACAGGCATGCTGCCCGGACAGCTCGACCAATCGTGCCCGTGGCAAAAGCTCGGACAAAGGCAGACTCGTCTTGAGCTCGATCAACTTTGCTTCGCAGTCCCAGAAGTCATGGGACCATTCAGTATACTGAACAAAAGATCAGTTACAAGAAAGTAATTAAAT
>CAXMND010000124.1:0-5741 GCA_964194675.1 uncultured Coxiellaceae bacterium
CCCCGAGTTGGCCGTGACCAAACTCCACGAGTGGCGCCGGCGTCGCTTCATTTTGCGCACTCACCGGCACGATCATCGCCGCGGCGTATTGGAAGGTGCCGTTTTGGGTGGGCATGCCATCACTGCCGAAGTTGAGGAGACCGCCCGCCTCTCCCTTGGTCATGTAGAGCGGCATATCGAACGTGATTTCGAGCCGGCACGCGATGCCTTCTTCGACGCCCTCATCGATGGTTTGAATCATGTAGGTCACGCCGTCGGGGAAATTCGCGACGAGCGCATCGTCGCGGATGTGCACCATCCAGGCGGTGTTGCTCTCGCGGCTAGCCGTGGTGAAATCCCACGCGACCTGTAGATCACTGCGGTTCACGCCGGCGCTCTCGAGTATTGAAAAGATGTCCTCGAAGTGTTCGCGGCGTGACTCGATCACCGCATCGTCGGACGGAGTGTCGTCCCTTAGGGCCGCGAAGCCTGCCGATGGGGCAATGGGTGCACCGTCCTCGTCGACCACATTGCGGATCGCCACGATGTAGCGGGTGGCGTCTTCAGGACGGATCGCCGGGCGCAGCATGAGCGCCTGCTCTTGTCGCAGCTCGTCGAGGCTTCGATCGATGTCGAAGTTCGGTGGGGCCTCCCCGGCGTCGACCCGGAGTTTCGCCTGGACGACGTATTCGTCGAGGTCGACCCAATGCGCCAACCGATCCCCCTTTGTGTTGATAATCACCGTCGGCGAATCCACGTCCCGTGAGCTTTCGATCGTTTTTGGAGTCGCGAGCCCCATCGTGGTCGCGCCTGGCATGTGGGTCATAGCGGCGATGCCCGCCGAGAACCCATCGGCTTCGTTGAAGGCTGCCGGGTCGGACGTGCGGCCAGCGGTGTTTACCGGCATGATCTCTTGGGGCAACGCGAGGCGCAGGCCGGTCACGGAGTCTTTGACGGTATAGTAGTCGTTTGGGTAGGGGAAGCCGCAGTAGCTCGGCGCGATCGGATCGCAGCCGAGTGGAGGTGCTGGGATTATGCCGCCGCCTCCGCCGTTGCCACCACTACCTGCGCCGCCACCGCTGCCCCCCGTACCGCTGCCATCGCCGCCGCAACTGACGGCGATCGCCAAGGCACACAGTCCAATCAAAGCCAAAAAGCGTCCCACTCGATCCTCCTCGAACCCGCGTGCCCGCGTGACGAATAACACGCGCACGGCTTCGCGCAACACGCCCTGGCCGTCGTCCTGCGTGTCCAAGAAGAAGCGGCGAGCCATTGGCTGCTACTCTGAGGCCATGAAGAGGGGAACAGCGATCGCTGCGGCCATTACGATGCTCGCGGGCTTGGGCGGATCGCTTCCGAGGGATTCGCACGCGTTCGTTCCGGACGTCGAGCTGAAGTCGGGTAAGACCTGCGACAGAGGCCCGCTCCGCAACCCGCGCCCGAGTTGCGCCCCCGCGTCTCTCCCGAGCACCGGTAACCGTTACGCGGACTGTGTCGCGCGAATCAACCAGCTACGTTGGAAGTGCCAATGCCTACCACCGCTTGAGCGTTGGAAAGGCGGCGAGAAGTGCGCCAACAAGCACGCGAAGTACGACAGCAAGCGTGGCATCCACACCGGCTTCAACGACGGAGTCTGCAAACCCGCAGGTTCGGCGCAAAATGAGTGCCCAGGGTGGCCGTCGACCGCTGGCGTGATCGATGGCTGCCTTCAGGCCATGTGGGACGAAGGGCCGGGCAAACGGTTTTCGAAACACGGCCACTACATCAACATGAGCAACCCGAGCTACGAACAAGTCGCATGCGGCTTTGCCAAGGCCTCAGACGGTGCGGTCTGGAGCGTGCAGAATTTTCGGTAGCATCAGAACGTCTTGCGAATCGCTTTCAGGAGCGCCTGCCCCTGGGGTCCCATCTCTTTTGCGACTAGTTCCGGAACGCCTTTCTCCGCCGCCTTGAACGCTGCGAGCTCTTTTTCCGTCGGCTTGTAGATGACGTATCCGTAGCGTTCCAGGTTCTTCAGCAAAACAGGCTCGACTTTTCGAACCTGCTCTCGCCCCCAGACGGTCAGCTCGTGAGGTACGGTCGTGAGGACTTCTTGGATGTCCTTCGGGAGCGTATTGAACCACTTCTTCGAATAGACTATGAGCGCCGGCTGATAGCAGTGACGGCTGAGGAAGATGTTGCGCTCCCCTTCCTTGAGGCCTTGGTACCAGCTTCCAGCCATGGCGAAGAGCGGCGTGTTGTCGAATCCATCGACGACCCCCGTCTGCACGCTCATGAGCGTGTTGGCAACGTCGACGGGAACGGGGCTCGCGCCCAACGCCTCGTAGGTTTCGATGTGTGCCAGCGACTCTTGCGAACGGAATCGAACTCCCTTCATGTCGCTCGGCGTACGAATGGGGTTCCTGCTGAAGTACACGCGGTATCCGTTCTCGGCCCAGATTCCGAAGATCAGGCCGCGCCTTTCGAGGATCTTTTTGACTTCCTTCTTCACTCCGGGGTCGTCGAGTGCCTTGTCCGCCGTTTCGAAGTTGTCGAACACATACGGCGCCTCGATGACGTTGACCTCGCGGACGATCGAGCTGAGGCCACCGACGGAGCCGGCAAACGCTTGGATGCTCCCCATTTGCGTGCGGCGCGCCAACGAACGCTCGTTCCCGCGTCCGAGTCGGAGCTTGACCTTCATACGGCCGTTGGTCCTTTCTTGGACATCCAGCTTGAAGCGCTGGAGCTGCTCGGCCCATGGACTTCCTTTCGGTGCCACGGTGCCGACCTCCATGATGAACTCTGGGTCTTCCGCTGTGGCGGGACCGACAACGGCGAGGGATAGAGCGAGCAACGCTCCGACGAAGAACACAAACTTTGGCATTGAGGATCCTTCTAGTGAGCTGGGCCGGGGGGCGGACCGCGAGCATACCAGAGCTTGGGCCCCCGCGTGCCAGGCATCTTTCCCTACACGATCGTGCCCCTCCTTCTCATGTGGAGGATGCGCCGCGCAGAGCCTTTCGTTAACCCGCGTCGCTTCGGTACATGAACCCCAGGTATGGGGTCAGCCACCATTGGGTTCCGTCGAAGAAGTTGCCCGCTCCAGTGAAGGAGTACTTCATGCCAACATCGAGATAGATGCGCTCCCCGGCTTTGATTCCCATGCCGACCTTGCCGGTGAAGCCGGGGGCGAACTGAAACCGCGCGCGGGTCGAGCAGTACCAAAATCCGCAGGAAAAGCTTTCTACTTCGCGATGCTTCCACCAGTTCGCATCGAATGCGCCACTCACGTACGGAAGAACCGCTTTGGCTTTCGGCACTTGGAGACGGATCTCGGGCGTTATGTAGATTCGGCTCAGGGGACTTTTACCGAAGCCTTCGCCACCCGGCACCTCGCCCAAATCGATAGGATTCCAGCTTACGCCGAAGCCGGCGGCGAAGACCATCCACCCGATATCGAGCCCCAGCCACCCGTACATGTCGGCTCCGGGGCGAACCACGTCGCGGTCGACGTTGAGAAAGATCGGTACGCCGAACGTGGCCCCCGCAATGAAACGGAGGCCCGGGCCCTTCACTGGGGTGAATCGCTTGCCCGATGATGCAGGCACGTAGTCTTCAGCCGACGCAAGGCGAGTTGGGGTGAAGAGCACCAGCACGATGGTCAACAACACCCAGTGAATAAAGCTCGTCCTATGCATAGCCGATGCCATCCTAGCAAAAAACACGTGGAGCCCAATTTTTAGGGGGCATTGAGCGACTCGACGACGTCGAAGAGGTCGCCAATGTCGTAGAAGTCAACGGTAACAAAGTTGGGGAGGGCGTTGCCTTCTTCCTCGCATTGCTCGGCACGGTCGATGAATAGCGGGTTGTGGTTGACCATTTCGGCGAGCTCCGACGCGCCAAACACATCGGTTAGGAAGTGATTGAGGATGAACAATGAATTGTCCGGGTCGCCGCGATTCGGGTCGCAGTTGAAGTCCTCGGGCGCTGCCCACGAGAAGTGCGTCTCCCAAGCATGGTCCCAGATATCCATGAGCCACGGATAGTCTGCGTCGCCAGCCTTGTCCTGAAACACGACCAACCGCGTGCCGTCGTCGATGAGCTCTCGCAAGGTCGGCCAAGGCTCGCCCGCGACATGGGCATAGGTGAAGCCCAGCAGGCCGCTGTCTTCAATTGCGCTTGCGGTCTCCGCGTGCTCGATCGTGCTTTCGAATATGATCGAGACCACTTCGCTCGGATTGTTTTCTAAGAACGTGCGAATCTCTCCGAGCCCTTCGACCAATGGTTGACTCCCGAGACCGCACACCGCGTGGCAGAGCAGCAACTCTCCTTCTTGGTTGTACGTATCGAGCATCAGCGCACGGATGCCGTCGTTGAGCTGTCGCGTGATGTTGAAGTTTTGGTTTGGTTCCCTCCAGTCGTTCTCGGCGTTCGACATCGCGTTGTGCGTCGTCGGGTACGAGACTTCATCAAACCGCAGGTCGCAAAGGCGGGGACTGCCATTACAGGCAGGGTCGGGGACACTGCCGCCTCCACCCCCGCCACCGTCCACGCCCGCATCCGAGCCGGGGTTGCCGCTCGAATCGGCGCACGACGCGCCAAGCACCATCGCGGCGAGGGCCAAGGACACAGAGAAGAGGGTCCATCGATTCACGGCTAGACCTTAGCCGGAGGTGCGCCCGCGCTCAACAGGAAGCTACAGGCTCTCCAGGTACTGAACCGCTTCTTCGGCGTCGGTCCGGAGACAGGCGTTGGCATTGGTCTTTCTCCTGAAAAGACCTTCCGTTCGCGTTCGGTTCTGTGCTTCCCGAAGAGCGGGGATCGCTTGCTTGTCGCCCAGGGCCCGAAGCTTTGCAACGGTATCCTTGCGCTCGGCGCAGCTGTTGCCCTGCTTCAGATCGAGAATGTAGGAGTTGAGCCGATTCACTTGGTCGCCGAGGCCCACTTTGTCGGCGACCGCCATCGCGCTTTGTCGTGTAAGCAGATTCTTGTTGGATGACGCCATACGCACGAGCTGGTCTTCGGCGTCGCCGTCGTTGGCCTCTCGTACCAGCGTCCCGAGGAGACCGAGCGCGGCATGGACCACCCTGGGATCCGTCTTCCCCAGCATGAGATTGAGATTCGTTCGTAGCATCTTGTCCTTCGACAAACTCTGCTTGAGCGCGATCGCGCGTTCATAGGCTTGGATGGCCTCGACGTTCCGCTGTGCGCTCGCATTCGCGTGACCGAGAACGAGCTGGGCGTAGGGCTCCTTTTTGATCTTGTTCCCTTGAGAGCGGAGGTAGGCCGTGGCTTCTTTGGGTTGACCCTGTTCCAGCATCTCCGCAGCGGTCTCCGCCTCGGGTCCATGTTTGGGCGGAACCAACGGAAAGTGCGTGCGTGTGGGCAGATAGTCGGGGCCGCTGCTTCCGAACGCGACGAGAAGCACGGCAAGCAAGGCAACGACGCCGGCACCCACGCCTAGGATCTTTTTTCGTGATCGCCGCTTCGGGATTGCCTGCACCTGTGTGATCGCGCGGGCAACTACCGGAGCGAGCGTCTTCCGAACGTCTTGCGCCTTCGTGCGGACCCCTTCGACCCACGAAGGGCGATCAGGACCCTCCAAATCGGGCTCCGAGGAGGAAAGGCCGGGAGGGAGCGATTCGCGACTGAGTGCCTCGTCGACCTGTGCGATGTATTCGACGGCACTTTGGATCCTGTCTTCCTTCTTCTTCTCGAGGCCTCGCCGAATCATCGCTTCGACTTCTCTCGGGACCCGCACTCGTGGAGCGACCTCGCAA
>CAXMND010000125.1:0-22014 GCA_964194675.1 uncultured Coxiellaceae bacterium
CCCCGGCAGGGTCAGGGTGGCCCCGAGGCCCGACATGATGCCGAGCAGCAACAAGAGGTTGAGGACGACCATCGTGTCGGCCACCAGGCCGGCCACTTGATAGTAGAGGGCCATGAAAATCAAGACGAGCAGGACCCCGACTACCGCGGCGCGAGCCCCCTTGGCCACCGAATCCCGACCGAGGGTCGGGCCGATGAGCTGCTCGTTGGCCGGGCGCAGCGGCGCGGGGAGAGCACCTGCTTGGAGCACGACGACGAGGTCTCTGGCCTCCTGAAGGAGCTCGTTGCGGTCGAGGTACGCACCGAGCGTGATGCGGCCCCGCGCTCCGATTTGCCCCTGAATGACGGGCGCCGATTCTACGCGGTCGTCCAAGACAATCGCCATGCGCTTGCCGATGTTGGCGCCCGTGAGATCCGCCATGCGCGAAGCACCGCGCGTGTTCATCGTGAAGTCGACCTCGGGAGTACCACTTTGGGGGTCGAAGCCCACGGCGGCGTCATCCAGGTCTTCACCGGTCGCCTCGGCAAGGCGGTACATGTAGTAGGTGCGCCAGCCCTCGCCTCCGCGCTCTGGGTCTGGACTCTGCCGACCAATGGCGAACTCGTGGTCGTCAGGGACCTGAATGGTGGCGATGTGTTCACGAAGAAGGTCGCGAGCGTCTTCGCCGAAGGCTTCGAGGTAGGGCTGTGAGTCGGCGGTGAGGTAGATTCCCGGGGGCGGGTTCGCGAGCAACGCCCCGAGGTTCGCTGCCTCGTCATCGACGATCTGGAACTTGAGTTGTGCGGTACGGCTGATGATCGACTTGATGCGCTCGAAGGAGCTCTGCTGCGCGCCGGGCACTTCGATGATGATGTCCCCGTCGTTGGGACGCGCGATGACCGTTGGCTCGAGAACGCCGAGGCTGTCGATGCGGTTGATGATCGTGCGCTCAGACTGACGAACGGCCGTCTCACGCATGTTGCTGAGCTGCTCCTCGCGCATGTGAAGATCGACGACGAGCTCTCCAACGCCGCTTGCGACGCGCAAATCTCGGAAATAGTCGCGGATCCAGGTCTTCGAGAGCTTGTCGGCGTCTTCCTGATTCGAGAACGTGATCCGAATGGCGCGAACCGCACCGCCTTCTTTGTCGACGCGCTCGATTTTGCAACGCTCCTTGATCTTCGCCATCGTTTCTTTGTCGATGTCGTCGACTTCATCTTCGGGAATGACGCCAATGAGCACGCCACACTGCCGCTGCACGCGCTCGGCAATGCGGTCACGTCGGTCACGAATGTATTCGTCGACCTCGACCTCGTACATCAACCTGAGGCCGCCCTTGATGTCGAGCCCGGGATTGATCTGCTTGTCGAAATACTCTTTGACGATGTCGGGCGCCGGTAACCAGCGGTCGATGCTCGGCCACAGGGCTAGGAAGCCCAAGATTGCCGAGCCGACGACGATTGCCAAACGAAAGTACCAGCCTCGATCCATGATCCTCGTCTGTGCGTTCAGCTCTTCTCTTGTGGGGGCTGATCCAGCCCTGCAATGTGACTCTTCAACACCTTGATGCGCATGCGGTCAGCGATCTCGACTGTGACATCGCGCTCGTCGAGAGCCGTAATCTCGCCGCGGATTCCGCCGTTGGTGCGCACGATGTCGCCCTTCTTGAGAGCCGCCGTCATGCCGTCGTGCTCTTTGGCGCGCTTCTGCTGCGGGCGGATCATCAAGAAGTAGAGAACCGCGAACATCAAGAGGATGAGGCCGAGGTCCATCGGGCCACCACCGCAACCCGGAATCGAGGGCGTGGCGCCTCCGCCAGCAGGAGGGGCATCCGGGCCGCCACTCACGTCGGGCTGAAGCAGAATATGGAACAATGAGTACAGCAAGGCGCTATCCGGGCTCCTGAAGCGGGCGAGGTCTACTCCATGCCCCCAACCAGGTCAACTCAGCGGAATTGCGGAAATATGCTACATACGCGCGACGCTCCGCCAATCGGGCGCGTCAGGAGTAGCAATGGTGGATAAAGTGGACAAGATCTGGTTCGACGGGAAGCTCATTCCGTGGGAGCAGGCGAACGTCCACGTCTTGACGCACACCCTTCACTACGGGCTGGGCGTCTTCGAGGGCATCCGCTGCTACAAACTGGCCGACGGCCGAAGCGCGGTCTTTCGTTTGGAAGATCACATCCGGCGCCTGTTCGAATCCGCCCACATCTGCGCACTCTCGATGCCCCACACAGCGAAGGAGATCGTCGAGGCATGCCTCGAAACGGTCCGCACCAATGGGCTCGACGAATGCTACATCCGGCCGATCGCCTTCCTGGGTGACGGCGCCATGGGCCTAGGCTCCGTGAACCCCACCCGAGTCGCCATCATTGCCTGGCGCTGGGGCGCGTACCTCGGCGACGAGGGGCTGACCAAGGGCATCCACGCGAAGGTCAGCTCGTTCAAGCGCGCTGGGATCGACTCATTGATGGCCAAAGGCAAGATCACGGGCCACTACGTCAACTCGATCCTCGCGAAGCGAGAAGTCGTGGCCGCCGGGTACGATGAGGCGATCATGCTCGACCCGCAGGGCTACGTCTCCGAAGCGTCCGGCGAAAACATCTTCATCGTCCGCGACGGCAAGGTGAGCACACCCGCGCAAGGCGGCTCGCTATTGGTCGGCATCACGCGAGACACGGTCATTACCTTGATGCGCAATACGGGCCTCGAGGTCGAAGAACGCCTCATCTCCCGAGACGAGCTCTACATCGCCGACGAGATGTTCATGGTCGGCACCGCAGCCGAGGTCACCCCCGTCCGCGAGCTAGACCACCGCGCTATAGGCGCGGGCAGCCGGGGGGCGATCACGGAGAAGGTCCAGAACGCGTACTTCGACGCGGTCAAAGGCGTCAGCGTGCCCGACGAGCGCTGGCTAAGCATCGTCTGACACTGAACGCTGGCACTGGCACTGCCGCTGGCGCTGACTAATTGAGTCCCAGCATCTCCCGCGCCTCCTGCGGGGATGCCACGGAGCGGCCAGCGTTTTCGGCGCACTTGGCTAGCGCTTCGATCAACTGGCCGTTGCCGGTCGTCTTGTCGCCGTTGGGCAGGTAGAAGGTGTCTTCGACGCCTGTGCGGAGCATGCCTCCGAGGTCGGCCGCTTTTTGATGGACCGGCCAGATCTCTTCGCGGCCGATCAACGTCGCTTGCCAGTGGGCGCCCTCGCGCTTGTAGCGGAGGAGAAGCTCCAGGAGATCGGCGTCTGCGGGCATGCCCGATGCGACTCCCATCACGAAATTGTAGTGAGGGTCATCGGTCATGCCGCTGCGTACGTAGAGATCGACGGAGCGCGCAATGCCCACGTCGAAGCACTCCATCTCTGGAATCGCGCCGATCTCGTCCATCGCGTCGATCATCTTTTGGACCTTCTCGACGGTGTTCGAGAATAGCATTGGCGGCCAGGCCCAGCTTCCGTCCTTCTTGAGTTTCAAGTAGTTCAGGCTTCCCGCGTTGCAGGCTGCGATCTCGGGCTTGATCCGCAGAAGGCATCCAACAGGACCCGAAACGTCATCGTCAATCACACCCGTGGTTTGATTGATGATGGCGCCCGGACACGCTTCACGAATCGCGTCGCTCGCCGCCAACGCAACCTCGGGATCCCAGGAAGGGAGGTGCCCCAAGTCGGGCTCCTGGCATCGGAAGTGAATATGAAAGATCGAAGCCCCGGCGTTGTACGCGTCCTTGGCAGAGGCCGCCATTTCTTCGGGCGTGACCGGGACAGGGTGCTGTTTCGGATTGGTGAGAACCCCGTTGACGGCACAGGTGAGGACGGCTTTGTCCATCGCGCTCAACCTTCGATGATACTCTTGTGAATGATGATGCGGCGGCAGTGGGGGCACTGGTGGAGCTCGTTGGCTCGCTGAAGCTCGATGGTGAGCTGCGGGGGAAGCGCCATGCGGCACGCGGTGCAGGTGCCGTCTTTGATGATGATGACCGCGTTTGGAATACCGGTGCGCAGGCGCTCGTATCGTTTGACGATCGTCTTCGGTAACCTGGCGACCAAGTCATCGCGGCCGTCCAACAACTTGCTGCGCTGTCCTTCGAGCTCGCCGATGCGTGTCTTCGAGGATTCTTCCTGGGACTGCAGTACGCCTTTGGCTTCTTCGAAGTCCTTCTCGCGCTCTGCAAGCGATGCCTCCTTCGCTTCGATCGCTTGACCGATTCGTGCGAGCTCCTCCTCGCGCTCCTTGATCGCGCGGCGGTTGGCCTCGACTTCGCGCTCTCCGGCGTCCGCCTCTCGAATACTGGTTGCCTGCGCGGCCTTCTTGCGCGCCCGCTGAAGGCCCTCGGTGCGGTCCTTCAATTCGCCGCTCTGTTGGATCCTGAGTTGCCCGGCAACGTTGAGTTGCTCGCGCTCCTGGGCGAGCATGCCCTCCAACGTCTGCACTCCGGTGCGGAGCTCTTCGAGGTGCTGGGGGATTCGTTTCAACTCTCTCTCGATGTCTCGAGTCGAATCGTCCATCTCTGCAAGTCTTGCCAGGGCTACAAGCTCTTCGCGCAAGGATCGCCTCCGAAGCTGGCGGGCCTCTAGCGTGCCTGCCCCAAGGGTGCAAGTCAGCGTCAGCGTTCAGCGCCAGCGCCAGCGTTCGGTGTGTGTGTGTCGCCTGCGTGGTAGGCCCACCTGGACTCGAACCAGGAACAACCCGGTTATGAGCCGGGGGCTCTAACCAATTGAGCTATGGGCCCTTGGGAGCGGTTCTAGCGTGAACGCGGAGTGAAGGCGAATGATTGTCAAATGATCAACCGAAGGGTGGCACCGACGCTGAACGCTGTCGCTGACACTGTCGCTGATTCCGCGTCTAGCTATCCATGAACGACCGCAGTTGCTTGGAGCGGCTGGGGTGGCGGAGCTTTCGGAGGGCTTTGGCCTCAATTTGGCGGATGCGTTCTCGCGTCACTTCGAAGTCTTGGCCAACCTCCTCGAGGGTGTGGTCACTCTTTTCACCTATGCCGAAGCGCATGCGGAGGACTTTCTCTTCGCGGGGCGTGAGGGTCTTGAGGACGCGGCGAGTCTGGTCTTCGAGGTTTCCGCCGATGACGGCCTCGACCGGAGAGACGGCGTTCTTATCCTCGATGAAGTCGCCGAGGTGGCTGTCCTCCTCTTCGCCGATCGGGGTCTCGAGGCTGATCGGCTCCTTGGCTATCTTTAGGACTTTGCGCACCTTTTCGAGCGGCATTTCCATGCGCTCGGCGATCTCCTCTGGGTCGGGCTCGCGGCCAAGTTCTTGCACCAAGTAGCGAGAGGTCCTAATGAGCTTGTTGATCGTTTCGATCATGTGAACCGGAATTCGGATCGTACGCGCCTGATCAGCGATCGCGCGGGTAATGGCTTGGCGGATCCACCAGGTCGCGTAGGTCGAGAAGTTGTAACCACGGCGGTACTCGGACTTGTCGACCGCTTTCATCAGACCGATGTTGCCCTCCTGAATGAGGTCGAGGAACTGAAGACCGCGGTTGGTGTACTTCTTGGCGATCGAGACGACGAGACGAAGGTTGGCTTCTACTAACTCGGCCTTGGCGCGTTCGGTTTGACGTTCACCTCCAGCAAGCGCCCGGTAGGTATCCTGCAGGTGCCCGACCGTCTGACCCATGTCCTCTTCGACCTCTACAATCGCTTTCTGCGCGTCGCGGATGTTTTCTTCAGAGAGGAGAATCTGTTCCTCTGAGCCGTACCTACGCTGAACGCGCTTCTCGATCGCCTTGCTCTCTTGCATGTCGCGAACGACGCGCTTCATGTCTTGGAACTTGAGGCCGCCGACGCGCTGCTCGGCTTCGCTCATCTCACGATGGGCGCGCTCAACTCGACGGGTGTAGTTCTTGATGCGAGCGACGACGCGGTCGATCTGCTTCTTGGTGAGGTTCAACTCACGAAGCAACACCACCCGGTCGTCGAGATGCTTATCGAGCTGCGCAGCGTATTGCCTCTTGCTCCGGTCGGAGATCCGACGCTTGCTGTCGAGCTCACTCTGCACCTTGATCATCGACGACTCGATGCGCTTTACCTTGTCGAACAGCTTGAGTGCGCGGGTTTTTGCCGCTTCGAAGTCTACTTCCTCTTCTTTGTCGAGATCGCGAATCACGTCCTTGACGCGAAGCTTGGCCCTTCGAAGGTTTTCGCCGATCTCGAGGATCTCCGAAACCCCGACGTGGGAGTTGAGAATCACCTGGAAAATCTTGTACTCGCCGTCTTCGATGCGCTTTGCGATCTCGACTTCGCCCTCACGCGTGAGGAGTGAGACCGAACCCATCTTCCGGAGGTACATCCGGACGGGGTCGTTCGACTTCTGCGCATAGCTGTCGTCGACGGGAGGCGGAACCGCGGAGGGGCGACGCGAAGCACTGCGGATAGCGGCGACGGGGTTTTCGCTAGTACGACTCTGTCCTTCGGGCGCACCATCGACCACGTCGATGTCTTCGCTTTTTAGCCACACCATCAAGTCGTCAATCTGGTCCGACGTCACCATGTCGGGTGGCAACGCTTCGTTGAGCTCGTCGTAGGTGAGGTGCCCCTGCACTCGGCCACGTTCGAGAAGCAGCTGCACCTCTTTGCGCTCGCGACCCTTTAGCTTCGGGATCACACGAGAGGTCGGTTCAGAGTTGAACCTGGATTTGTTCGACGCTTGGTCGCGTGCTGAACTCTTGCTCGCCATTTTCACCTCTGCTTCGCGTTTGCCTGTTTGAGTCTGTGTGCGCTCCGCGAAAGCTCCACAAACTCTTGAGTCAACCCTGCAGCAAGTGCGTCGTCACCCACGCGACGCGCTTCGATGATGCGCTGCTGTAACCCGGGAAGCTCACGTTCGATATTTTGTTGTTCCAGAAGCGGAAGGCCGTCGCAAAAAATTTGACGCGCTTCTTCCAGGCTGTGCCGCTGCACAGCGAGCTGTTCCTCTAACCACGGCCGGAGCTCACTATCGTGAAGCTCCGTGAGTAGCGCCGTGACTTCGAGCGATCCGTGCCTGTCCACCATCCGCAAGATAGAATCAAAGATGGCGCGAAGATCTTTGTTCGTCAAAAGGCTCGGTAATTTCTGTGCTGCTTCGTCTCGGACGAGCGTCGGTTGATCGATTAGAACAGAGATTAACTTCGACTGTAACTCTGACAACGCAGGTGCAATCCCGTGCTGCACCGCGTCACGAGTTGTGCGGCGGCGCTCGTTGCCGCGACCCAAACCGCGACGTAGCTCACGCCGCACCAATACGAGATCGGTGATCCCAAACTTCCGCGCGACACGCTCGACGTAGAGACCGCGCTCAATCGGGCTCTCCACCCCAGCAAGAATCGGACCAAACTTCGCGATCGCTTCTGCCTTGGCGTGAGGGTTTGGCTCGACGCGCCCAGACGCGTCGTCGATCAAATACTCGATGATCGTCAGCGCGTTGGTCACGCGTACCCGCAGCATATCCGCGCCCTGCTCTCGCAAGAAGCTGTCGGGATCCGCACCTTGGGGCAGCTCCACCACGTGGGCAGACAGGCCAGCCTTGTTCAAGACGCCGTAGGCCTCGTGCACCGCCTTGCGTCCGGCCTGATCTCCATCGAACAGCAAGAAGACCTTGGTCGCGAAGCGCTTGATCAGCTTGGCATGAGCGTCGGTAAAGGCCGTGCCCATCGGCGCCACCGCATTTGTAAAACCCGCTTGGTGGAGTGCGACCAGGTCGAAATTGCCTTCGCAAAGGATCGTCGAGTTCTCCCGCCGAATCTCGACGCGTCCTTCGTGCAAGCCATAGAGCACTTCGCCTTTGTGGTAGAGCGAATTCTCCGGGCTGTTGAGGTACTTCGCCGGAGGTTCCTGTTGCGCCTCCATCGAGGATGCCGGCTCGAGCGCCCGACCGCTGAACGCGACGACCTTCCCGTGCACGTCGGAAATCGGGAACATCAAGCGATGGCGAAAACGATCGTAATGCCCGCTGCCGGAGCGGCGCGACACGATGAGTCCGACGGCTTCTGCGTCGGCGGGCGACGAACCAGTACGCTCAACAAAGCGCACCAATGAGTCCCATCCGTGAGGGGCGTACCCCAATCTAAAGTTCCGAACCGACTCGTCCGAAATGCCGCGCTTCGCAAGCTCGGCCCGAGCGATATCGGCGTCTGGATGCTCGCGGAGCTGGTCACAATAGAAGTTGGTCGCGGCGTCCATCAACGACCTCAGACGTTCGGACTCCTTCTTGTGCCGCTGGTGCTCGGCCTCTCGTTGAGGGTCATAGACCGGAAGCTGGACGCCCGTTTGCTCGGCCAGGTCGCGCGCCACTTCGGGGAATGTCTTCCCCTCCACGTGCATCAAGAAAGAGAACACGTCGCCCGAGGCCTTGCACCCGAAGCAATGGTAGAAGCCTCGGTTGGGATGTACGTAGAATGAGGGAGTCTTCTCGTTGTGGAACGGACAAAGACCCTTGAGACTGTTCCCTGACTTCTTGAGGGCGACGTAATTGCCTATGGCGTCTGCAATGGGGGCCCGGTCGCGGATCTCAGCAATCTTGTCTTCGGAAATCAACGCACCGCCTCACGCCTGCCCGCCGTCCTCGGGAGAGGGGCAGGAGTGTAGGCTTCGCGTGGTTCTTGGCAAGCGCTGCCTCTGGCTGTAGTTGTGACGCGATGACCAATGCACGCGCATCGGTGGGGCGCATCTTAGGGGTGTACGTCCTGGTGTGTTTCGCGGTGTTTGGCGCGACGAGACTCGAACACGTTCCCGTCATCGGCGAGTACGTACATCTCGTCGTGGCGGCGATCTTTCTGCTCACTTCGATTCGACTCACGCGGGGAAAGATCGCCCACTTCGGCCTCGCCCTCGGTGGTCTGCTCGAATCGCCAACCGATGACCGCCCGCGCGGTCCCCTCGGCTTATGGGACCTCGCGCGAGCGTTGCGTTCCGCCCTGCCCTCCGCGACGAAGGAGCTCGGCGTCGCGGTAGGAATCGCTGCAATCGTCTTTCCGGTTTATGCGATCGGTTACTACTGGTGGAACGAACCTACGCAGTCTTTCTCGCTCACGCTACCGCCCGAGCTTGGCGGCTTCGCACTTGCTCAACTGGTGATCGTCGCGCTTCCCGAGGAAGCGTTCTTTCGCGGTTACCTTCAAACCGCCCTGAGCGACGCAGAGCCGCAACGCGTACGCGTATTGGGTGTGGAGCTCGCTCCGGCGGCATGGGTTGTCCAAGCGGCCCTCTTCGCGTTTGTTCATCTGATGGTCGAGCCTCATCCGGCGCGGCTGGCGGTCCTCTTTCCTGGGCTCCTGTTCGGTTGGGTCCGATCGTGGCGCGGCGGAATCGGCGCAGCGATGGCACTGCACGCGATGAGCAACCTTTATTCCGAGATTTTGTCCCGGAGTTGGCTATAACTCACCCATGTTGGCGACCCCGCCCGCCCCTACGATCCTTTCCGAAACCGTTCGGCGCGCGCTCTCCGAGGATATCGACCGCGGTGACATCACCACCGAGGCTTGCGTGCCCGCGACGGCGATCGGAACTGCCATCGTCCACGCTCGCGAGGCGATGGTCTGCTGCGGGCTCCCAATTCTCGAAGAGGCGTACGCTCAGGTCGACCTGTTGGTCGATGTGGACACGCATGTCAGCGACGGAGACACAGTAGACAAGGGGGCGGCGCTCGCAACCGTTTCGGGCCCAGCGCCGTCGATCTTGCTCGCCGAGCGCGTCGCGCTGAACTTCATGCAACGGCTCACCGGTATAGCCACAATGACGAGGGGCTTCGTCGACGCTTTGCCCGAGGGGTGCGCCACGCGGATCACCGACACCCGCAAGACCACGCCGGGTCTTCGTGCATTCGAACGCTATGCGGTGCGCTGCGGAGGCGGCCACAACCACCGCGAAGACCTCGGAGCGGCCGTGCTCATCAAGGACAACCACATCGCCGCAGCGGGTGGCTGCACACAGGCGATCGAAAAGGCGCGCGCTTATGCGCCGCACACGTGCCGTATCGAATGTGAGGTCGACTCATGGGCGGAGCTCGAAGAAGCCATCGCCGCTGGCGCCGATGTCATCATGTTGGACAACTTCGACGACGACCATGTTCGCGATGCCCTCGGACTCATCGCGGGCCGTGCGACCGTCGAAGTCTCCGGCGGCATCACCCTCGAACGCGTCACCACACTGGGCTCTTTGGGCGTCGACGTGATCAGCGTCGGGGCACTGACGCATTCTGCGCCGTCGAGCGACATCGGTCTCGACTGGGCCTAGCGAAGGAACCGCATGGCTAGCGACTTCGACCCGGAGCGACTGAGGCAGCTCGTATCAGGCAGGCACTGGGGACACTCGCTCGATGTCCGTGCCACCACGGCCTCCACGATGGACGACGCCACCAAGGCAGCGGCCGCGGGGGCGCCGGACGGTCATGTGGTGCTCGCGGACCACCAGACACGCGGGCGAGGGGCACATGGACGGCGGTGGATCTCGCCTTCCGGTACCGACATCTATTTCTCGGTCGTCGCTCGCCCCACCGTCGAGCCAGCGTCGACCGCAATGGTGACGTTGGCCGTTGGGCTCGGCGTACGCGATGCGGTGGCAGAATGGGTCCCCGGGCGGGTGGCCTTGGTGAAGTGGCCCAACGACGTTTGGATCGAACGCCGAAAGTGCGCAGGGATCCTCGTCGAGAGCAGAACGGTTGGCACTTCGATCGATTCCGTGATCATCGGGGTCGGCGTGAACATCAACCGGTTAGATTGGCCGGTCGAGCTGTCCGGCATTGCAACCTCGCTTCGCGCAGAACGGGCCGAGGGCGATACGCTCGATCGTGAACAGGTGTTCGCCGACGTGCTCTCCCACATGGAGAAATGGGTCGAGCGCTTCGTGAAAGAGGGCCCACGGGTGATCGTCCCTGCGCTCGAGCCCTGGCTCGCCTTGATGGGAGAGCGGGTGAGGTGGGAAAAAGGCGCCGGCGTGTTCGAAGGGATCGATCACGATGGAGCTGCGCTGGTCAAGACCGATGGTGAGGTCATTTCGCTTCACGCCGCCCGCTTGGACCCTCTTGATGACGAACGCGAGTCACTTGCCTAAAGCACGCTGGCGTCCCAGAACTCCCACATGAGCATCGAACAGGAAGTGATGTGGCTCGAGCAGAGCGTGGGGGTGCGCGCGCTCGGTGACCGCGCGGTCATCGCGGTCAGTGGCGATGACTCCCGCGATTGGCTCCAAGGACAGATCACGAACCAACTCGAGGGCGCAGAACCTGGAGACTCCGTCTACGGCTTCGTACTAACTCTCAAGGGGAGAGTCCTCGCCGACGCATGGGTGCTCGTTCGCGAAGCCGACGTGTGGTTGGACGTTCCCAAGCTCCAAGTCGAGGCCCTGTTCGAACGGCTCGATCGCTACATCATCATGGAGGACGTCGACCTCGAGAACCGGGACGACTTGCGGATCATCGCGGCGCAGGGGCCGAAGGCAAATGAGATCGATGGCAAGGGTTGGCCGTCGGACCGACTCGGAGTCGGAGGTCGCCAGTGGGTGGTCGCCGCGAATGACCTGTCCACCGAGCTCGACCGAATCGCGTCGCAAGCCAACGCGCTCGGTGGGGGTCGGGTGAGCGAGGAAGGATGGACCCATGCGCACGTCGTACGCGGGCGCCCTCGGTTCGGTGTGGATTTCGGGGAGCAAACCTACCCTCAAGAAAGCGGGCTCACGCCGATCGCCGTTTCGTTCGTGAAGGGTTGCTACGTCGGCCAGGAAACGGTGGTCATGCTCCAGAGCCGGGGAAAGGCTCCCAAGGTGCTTTGGCGGTGGAAGATAGACGGCCCGGAGCCACCAGCGCCTGAAAGCATCATCATGTTGGGCGATTCGAAGGCTGGCGAGGTCACCTCGGCCGTCCGAGATGGGGCTCGGAGCGTCGCACTCGGATATCTCAAGCGCGGCAACGAGCAGGACGACTCGGCCAGTTGGACTATCGGGGGACGGAGCGCCGAGCCTGTAGGGACCGTCGAGGAAGGCCCTGGGGTGGGAAGCCCACCCACCTGACGCTACGGAATCTTAATACTAGCGAGATCGGTGGCGCGACCTTATAGTTAGATGCTAAGGAAGCGCCATGCTGAATCTAACCCCGAGAGCTGCCGAAAAGGTCAAAGAAATCCGAACCGCCGAAGGGCTCGAAGAACAAGGCCTACGTGTGCGGGTCATCGGAGGCGGCTGCTCGGGATTCTCGTATGACCTCTTTTTTGAGGATGAAACGACCGATTTGGATCAAACGTTCCTCTCTCACGACATCCCTCTTTACATTGATATGATGAGTGCCCAGTACATCGAAGGCACCGAGATTGACTACGTCGAGGGCCTCCAGGGCGCAGGGTTCAAGTTCGTGAACCCGAAGGCGAAGCAAACCTGCGGTTGCGGCTCGAGCTTCTCGACCTAAATGGGTTAAATAGCTCCACTTGACGGAATCGCTTGGTAACGTTACGTCACGTAAGACGTATAGGGCGTAACCATGCAGTCTTCCGCCTCCCTCGATCGATACATCCAGCAAGTCCGGGCTATCCCCAAGCTGTCCCGGGAAGACGAACATACGCTCGCACTTCGTGTGCTCGACGATGACCAAGAGGCTGCCGACAAGCTGGTCGAAGCGAACCTGCGGTATGTGATCGCCATCGCGCTCCAGTACCGTCGGTATGGCCTAAAGCTCGGTGACCTCATCGCCGAAGGAAGCGTCGGCCTCGTCACCGCCGTGCGGAAGTTTGATCCGCATCGGGGTACCCGGTTCGTGACGTACGCGGGATATTGGATCAGAGCCTTCGTTCTCGAGGCCGTCGTTCGTTCGAGCACGATGATCGGTGCCGGCTCGGGTCCCTTCCGTTCAAAGCTGTTTTTCAGGCTCCGCCGCGAAAGGGCCCGCCTCTCGAATCGGATCGCCGATCCGGACGAATTGATCGAGAAACTCGCGTCCGATTTCGATACGACCCCGCAGAAAATGACCGAGCTGCTTCGGCGACTCGACCAGCGCGAGATTTCGCTCGACGCCCCCGCCTACCACGACTCCGACGCCACATTAGTCGAGATGCTACCGGGCACCGAAGAACGCCAAGATGTCATCCTCGAAAGGCAACGGCGCCTGAGCGGGATTCGCTCTCGCCTCGAGGGCGCTCTCGCCGTGTTGGACGACCGGGAGCGCTTGATCGTCGAAAAGCGCATTTTGAGTGACGACTCGGCTTCGTTGGCGTCGCTTGGCCGCGAGCTCGGTGTGAGTCGGGAGCGCGCTCGCCAGCTGGAGGCCCGCGCCAAGAAGAAGCTCCGCGATGAGCTCCAAGACCTCGCGCCCGCCGCCTGAGGTCTAAACGCCGCCGTGTAGGATAATAACCTACCTTCTGGTGGCCGATGCGCTCTGCGGAGAGGCGGGGTAGCATATAGACCACGATGGGCTTTGAGGACGGGGACATCACGGCACTGCGTCGGGAGCTTACGCAGGAGCTCGGACAGGACGATCTCGTCGAAGAACCGGACGGCGCTAGGCCGCCGACTCCGCCCCCGTCTCTAGTCGAGGATGCCCGGTCGAAACCACCGCCGCGGACGACCGCGGATCGCATGCGTCGCGCGCGGGAGTGGGTCGAGGAGTGCGAGCGAGAGCTCCGGGGCCAACCCAACGTTCGACGCGCAGCGCGGCTCTACTTCGAAATGGCGCGAACATGTGAAAGTTCCCTCAAGGACGCGCGACGGGGGCTTCAATACTATCAGGCCGCGCTCGAGCGGGCGCCGGACTATGTCCCAGCAATTCGCGCAACGCGCCGCCTCCTGCTCGGCGCCAGGATGTTCCCGGACGCGCTTGCATTGTTCGATGCGGAGGCCCGGGTCACACGCCAACCCCGCGATAAGGCTACCCTATTCTTGCTGAAGGGGCGCCTTCTCGAAGACGTCCTTGGCAATCGTGAGGCCGCCGAGGCGGCCTATCAAACAGCGCATGCGCTCGACCGCACGCACGCCGCCATCTTGCACGCTACCGAGCAGCGAGCGTTCGCGAAGCAAACTTGGAAAGACGTCGATCGGACTCTTGCAGAGCTCGCCAACGCGGCTGCCTCGGACGACGACCATCGCGCGGCCCTGATCATTCGTCGCGCGCAGCTCCTCGAGAGTCGACAGCAACAGCCCGAACAGGCTGCGGAGCTCTATGAGACCGCGCTTCAGCTCGATCCGAACGCAACCATCGCGGTCCAAGCGCTCAAGCGCCTCTACTACGGCCAAAGACGGTGGCGCGACTTGATCCGCACACTTGAGACGGAAGCGAAACTGGCAGTCGACCCACCGAATAAGGCGTCTTCCTTGTACCGCGCGGCGCGAATTCACGCCGAGCACCTCGGCAACCGCGACGAAGCGATTCGGGTGTTGGAGCTGGCGCGAGGATTACGGCCGGACGACCCACTAATTCTCGGGGAGCTGGCGCGCCACTACGAGGCCAGTCAACAACTTCAAGCGCTGGTGGAGACGCTCGAAGCGCTCGCCGAGGCTACGGACGACGAGGCAGAGCGACTGACCTTTACGCAGCGCATCGCCCGCCTCTACGAGGAGGATCTCCGGGACGTCGACCAGGCGATCGCTTGGCACGAGCGAGCCGTGAAGCTCAACCCGACATCTCTTGCGAGTCTACAAGCATTGAGCTTGCTGTACCGCATCCGGGGGGCGTGGCCGAAGCTCATCGAGATGTGCCTTCGCGAGGCCCGGTACACCAGGGATGCGCAACGCAGGGCGGATGCACACGCGCGCGCGGCCGAGATCTTCGAGACCAAACTGAATAGCATTGACGAGGCGGTCGAGCACTATCAGCGCGCGCTGAACGCGATGCCCGACCACTCGACTGCGTTCAAGGCGCTCGCGAGGCTACTCTCGGACATGCATCATCCAAAGGAGTTGGTGCAGCTGTACGAGAACGCGCTAGACGGCGCGACGGGCACGCGCGCGGTATCGTACCTCATGAAAATCGGGCAGATCTACGAGGACGTTCTCGCGGAGCACGCGCTCGCGGCTCAAAGCTACAAGCGAGTGTTGCAGCAGGACTCGAGCCACCTCTCAGCCGTTCATGCCTGGCAACGCTCCGCCGCGAGAGCACAGCGTCCCCGCGAGCTTCTCGAAGCCCTCGACTACGAGATCGATCTTACTGTGGAACGCGACCGACTGGTCGGCCTCTTGCACCGCGCCGGCGAAGTGCTGGATGAGCAGCTCGATGACCGCGATGAAGCAATCGTTCGATATCGGCGGGCGCTCGAGAAGGATCCTAGACACATTCCGACGCTGTCGAGCCTCGGTCGCCTCTATTATGCGGCGGGACGTTGGAACGACCTACTCGACGTGTACGGGCAGGAGCTACGGCTGACTTCCGCGAAGAGTCGAAGGGTCGCCCTGCTCGAGAAGATGGCCGAGATTTCGCGGGACCGACTCGGAAGCGACGAGGACGCGCTTCGATATCACCGCGAGGCCATCAAGGCCGATCCGGGGCACGCCCCTTCCCTGCAGGAGCTCGCGCGACAACTACGGGAGCGGGGCGCGTGGGACGAGCTGGTCGATGTATTGGAGCTCCAGCTCCGCAATTCGAGCGCGTCGCAGGTCCGTGCTCGTGCGGCGTTCCTTCTGGGGCAGGCGTACGAAGAACATCTCGATGATCGCGCCAAGGCCGTGACCTCCTACGAAGCCGCCATATCGGCGGACTCGGGCTACCGACCGGCCGTGGACGCGTTGGCTCGGGTTCGGGCCGAGGAACACGACTGGACGCATCTCCTTTCGGATCTCGAACGTGAGCTCAAGCTGACCGAGGACCCAGCTCAGCGCATCGCATTACAGGCTCGCAAGGCCCAGGTGCTCGAACGCCAGGACAAACATCGGCAAGCAATTCAGGCATGGGAAGGCGTCCTCGTGATCGACGATCGGCATCTTGGCGCGCTGCTTGCGCTCGAACAGCTCTATCGGCAAGTTGGCGCGTGGGAGTCGCTCTGTGGGGTATACTCGAAGCAAGCCGAGATTCTCCAGGAGCCGTCGGCGCGCGTGGCCGCACTGTACGAGCTCGCGAGGCTACTCGAGCATCAAGGGCTCGGAGAGCATGGCGATGTCGTCGACGCCTATCGCCGGGTGCTCGCCGCTGCGCCATCCGATTTGGGCGCTCTTCTGGAGCTCGAGCGGCTCGCCGCGGAAAGCCAAGACTCGGAGCTGCTAAGCGAAGTCGATTCCTCGTTTGCGAAGTCGGCACAAGACCCGACCGTCGTGGCGGCCCATCGCGCGCGCCTCGCCGAACGGGCGGAAGGCTCAGCAGTTAGCGAAGCGATCGAGCAATTCCGCGCCGCGACGACAGCGGACCCCCATCACATCGGCGCCGCCCGCGGGTTGACCCGCGTCGCTCAGGAGACCGATGACCCCAATGCGCTCGTCGATGCACTCCGAAGGGAGGCTGCATCCGAGCGTGACGCCAAGGCTGCTTCCGGCCTATACGTGCAAAGTGCGTTCGTTCGGCTCGAACGAACGGGAGACCACGATGGCGCACGCGACGACTTCGAGCGCGCGCTCGAGCTGTGTCCCGACTCGGAGCGTGCGGCCGAGGGTCTGATCGATGTTCTCTCCGTCGACGGGAACTGGTCGGCATTGGTCGACCGGCTGTCACAGGCCGCGTCGGGGGCGGGTTCGGTCGATCGCGCGAGTGCGCTCTGGCTTGAGGTTTCGCAGATCCAAAGTAGAGACCTCGGGGAGATTGCGAGCGCGATCCGCACGCTGCAGCGCGTGCTGAAAGTCGAGCCTCGGCACCTGGAGGCGCTCGAGCGATTGTCTGTCCTCTTCCAGTCGAACGAGTCGTGGCACGAGGCTACTGCTACGATGGAACAGCTCCTTGCGGCGGCTCCGGAAAGCAGTCAGCTCCAGCGGGTTCAACTCGAGCTCGCCGGACTCTACCGTGAGCGCCTCGAGATGCCAGAAAAGGCCCTTCGGCACGTCGAGTCGGTGCTGGCTTCCAATCCCTCTCACACGCTTGCCCTGCGAGAGCTTTCATTGGTCCACGAGCAGCTTGGCCAAATCCCCGAGGCGCTGCAGGTCGCGCGCCACCTGCTCGAAATCAGCGAGGGCCACGCTGGCCAGGCGGAGACGTTGGTGCGCCTGGGTCAACTGGAAAACGCGACTGGCAATACGAGTGAGGCGCGCGACGCACTTCAACGCGCGATCGTGCTCGACGGCCCACGCAGCGAAGCCGCGCTACAGCTCGGGCAGCTTTGCGCCACTGCCGACGACTGGAGAAGTTACGCGGAAGCGCTTGGGCGCCACCATGCGAGCGACGAGCCTGACCGCGTGGCGACGGTGCTCGAGATCGCGCGTGTCCTTTCGGACCACTGCGGTGACGAGGCGGCCGCGATCGGGGTCTTGTCTTCGGCGCTCGAGGATGGCGTGTCGAGTACAGACCTCCGACGAGAGCTTGCGATCAGGCTTCGCAAACGGGGGGACAGCGTCGGGGCAGTCGGCCATCTGCAGGAAGTGTTGACCGTAGACCCCCTCCGCGAAGACATCTGGCGGGAGCTCGCGCTCACTTACGAGTCGAACGGCCGCGCGCAAGAAGCCCGGATCGCAACCCTACCTCTGGTCGTGCTCGGCGTCGACGATGAAGAAGATCGAAGTCGGATCGCAGCAGTATCGGCAGCCCCTGCTCGAGCGCGCCCGAGGTCACTTCGGGGCCAAGTCCTGGACCAACTGGGCACGCCGCGGGCCGAAGATGAAGCGGCGGGCTCCCTCCTGGCTGTCCTGAGCCCGGCACTCGCCAAACTCTACCCTCCCGATCTCGAAAGCTACGGTCTCGCTACTCGCGATCGCCTTGCGACAGAGGCCAATCATCCGCTGCGCGGGATCGCCAACCGGATCGCAGCCACGTTAGACGTCCGCGGTTTCGATCTCTTTCTTCACCGCATCCGCAATCGCGGCATTACGATCGAGTTCGGCGCACAGCCGTCGCTTCTGGTGCCAGCGACAATCATGGAGAAGGACCCCAGCACGCAGGCATTCCTGTTGGCACGGCCGCTCACGCAGATCGCACGCGGGTACCACGCGATCGAGAAACTCACCCCACGGGAGCTGGACGTTCTTCTTGCTTCGGCGGCGCGCATCGTCAAGCCGGACTTCGGGACTGGGTTGACGAGCGAGGAGTTTCTCAACGAGCAAACGCACCGCCTGCAACGAGCGATTCCCAGACGCGATCGTAGACGCGTGCGCGAAGTAGCCCTCGCCTACGCGGGAGCCCCCCGCGTCAAGTTCGAGCGCTGGGTCAATGCGGCGGAGCGGACGGCGACGAGAGTGGCCCTGTTGCTTTGTGATGAGCTCGAGCCACTCATGCAAGACATTCGGAGCCGCATGGTGCCCGAGCGGGAAGCTGAAGGCGCGAGCATCGACACGCACCCTGCGTATCGAGAGGCCTTGAGCTTCTGGGCGTCAAGCGCCGCGATGCACGTGCGGGAACACATGGGGTTGATCACTCAACCGTAGGGCGCGGGTCACATGCCGTCATGCGTGCGAGCATCGATGCGGTAGACCACCCACACGAACGAGGCGCCCAGCAGGATCAGCATGATTAGGCCCGCATGGAACGCAGCGCTCGAAAAATACCCGGTGAGCCCGTAATCTTTGGTGAACTCTCGGTACGAACCAACCAAGGACAGCCGTCTCCAGGCCAATGGCCAAACGCCGAGTGCGAAAACGAGAACTCCACCCGCGATACGGCGAACGGCCACTTCACGATCGATCCGACACAAAGCAGCACCGAGGCGGAATCCGAGCGCGGCTACTCCGGCGACCGTAACGAGCACCAGTATTCCCCATACCCACGGGGCACGTCCGGTATCGACCCCGTAGAAGAGAAACCAATCACCATGAAATACGTAGAAGTAGAGAGCTGTTGGTATCAGAAGCAACCCGACGAAGAGCGCGTACCCCAGGAAGGCCTCCATGCGCCACATGGGGTCGGCGCTATGACGGACTTCCTCACGGCCGGCGTTGGCTGCGAGAGCCCCGGTCGCGAAAGAGATGAACAGCAAAAAAAGTAGCGGCAAAGTGCTTCCCAGCGAGAGGCTACGTCCCAGGTTCGTGGACGGTCAACCAAACGAGCACCATATTGAAGCCATGCACGGGACGGCTAGGACGAAACCCCGTGGGCGACGTGAAGCGTCGCTTATACGGGGGGTTGGTATTGCGGGATTCGTCGCGGTGTTGGTGCCAGGATTGCAGGCGTCCGCCGATACACTCTCGCAGCTGAGGGCGCCGTTCGCCGACGCCCTTCAAGGGGGGAGCTACGCGGGGGCCTTGGGACTGATCTTCGTAGCAGGGCTGGCGACATCACTGACCCCGTGCGTGTACCCGATGATCGCGATCACCGTCAGCGTTTTCGGCGCACGACAGGCCGAGAGCCGAGCAAGAGCTGCGGTGCTGTCCACTTCTTTCGTTCTTGGCATCGCAGCGTTGTTCACGCCCCTCGGCGTCATCTCAGCTCTCACCGGAAGCGTGTTCGGAAGCGCGCTCGCCAGCCCCTGGGTGCTCGGAACCCTCGCCGCGCTCTTCGCACTGATGGCTTTCAGCATGTTTGGTCTCTTCGATCTCGCGCTACCTGCGGGGCTGCAGAACCGTCTCGCGGAAGCCGGTGGCTTCGGGGTCCGGGGTGCCTTCGCCCTGGGTTTCGCTAATGGCTTGATCGCTGCGCCCTGCACCGGGCCCGTGCTCGCGGTGCTCCTGACGTGGGTGGCCACGACCGGCCATGTGGGCTTCGGCGCCGTCGCGCTGTTCGTCTATGCAATCGGTATCGGCGTGCTGTTCTGGTTGGTTGGGACGTTCGCGATCACGCTCCCAAAATCGGGCCGGTGGGTGGAGTGGACCAAAAGCATCTTCGGGATCGCGATGCTGGCGCTCGCGCTTTACTACTTGCGCGGTGTTCTCCCATACCCGCAACCCGCGGTGCGCGACGGCACCTGGCTTGCGATCGCGCTCGGCCTAGTTGCCGGGGGCGTCGCTGCGGGAGCGATTCACCTGTCGTTCAAGGGCGGCGCCTGGGGTGCACGACTGCGCAAAGGTCTCGGCATCTCGGCGTGTGTCGCCGGTACGTTGGGGATCATCGGATGGGCCGAAGCGCTACCTGCGGGCGGTCACATCGTTTGGGTCGAGGACTACGGAACTGGCAAGGAGACCGCGGTCACCGAGCAACGCCCGATGCTAGTCGATTTCGGCGCCGACTGGTGTGGCGCGTGCCAAGAGCTCGAGCGGGATGTGCTGAGTGATCCACGGGTCGTCGCCGAGGCGAAGAGATTCGTGACGGTGCGGGTCGATCTGAGCGCTGACGAAGCGACCGACGAAAAGTGGGCCTTGCTCAAGTCGTACGAACAACCCGGGCTACCGTTCGTGGTGCTGCACAACAGTGACGGCTCCGAGGCTTCGCGAATCACCGGCATAGTGGAAAGCGAACGGTTCCTCGAAATGATGGGCGCTGTTCGCTAACGCGCTGTAGTATACCGGCGACTGAAGTTCCCGCACTGGAGTGGCCATGAAGGAAACGATGACGCTGTCGAGACGCGAGTTGCTTCAAGGAGCGGCACACCTCGTCGTGATGGCGTCTGCACCGGCCCTACTCTCAAGCTGTACGAAAGAGGAGCTCGATTGCAAGGACGTGAGCGGCCTCGACGCAGCGGCCAAGCAATTGCGAACGGCCCTCGCGTATCAAGACCGCTCGCCGCATGGCGAGGTCAAAGACTGCGCGAACTGTCAGTTCTATAGGGTCGCTAGCAAGAATGAGTGCGGAGCCTGCACTTTGGTCCAAGGTCCGATCAACCCCGCCGGGTACTGCAACTCCTGGGCACCGAAAGAAAGCTGAGCCCCCGGAGCCATGGCATTGTTCGAAGTACGCGGGGTGCGGAAAGCTTTTGGTCGCCATGTCGTGCTCGACGGACTGGACTTCGACATCTTCGAAGGGGAAGTCGTCACCATTATCGGCGAGTCTGGCTCCGGCAAGAGCATCCTGTTGAAGGCCTTGATGGGGCTCATCGAGATCGACGCGGGCACGATTCGGGTCGACGACGAGGTAATATCCGGCGCATCGGAAGAGGAATGGATGCGGATTCGCCAACGCATCGGCATGCTGTTTCAAGAGTCGGCGTTGTTCGACTCGCTCAACGTCTACGAAAACGTGGCGTATGCTCTCCGAGAGCAGACCGACATGCCAGAGGAGGAAATCGCAACGCGCGTGAGCGAGACCCTATCCCTGGTGGCGCTGCCCGGGATCGAAGAAATGTGGCCAGCGGACCTGTCCGGCGGCATGCGCAAACGGGTGGCCTTGGCTCGTGCGGTCGCCGTGCGGCCTAAGACCGTGTTCTACGACGAACCAGCCGAGGGCTTGGATCCGATCAATGTGACCCGCGTGAACCGCCTGCTGTTGGGTCTGCAGAAGAGCCTCAACGTGACTTCGGTTGTCGTAACCCACAACCTCAAGGCCGCCTTCGCGGTCAGCGACCGGCTCGCCCTCATCCACGACGGCAAGATAGTGGCCACCGGTGCTCCCCAGAGCTTCCTCGACTCCCAGAATCCGATCGTTCGCGAGTTCATCGGCGAACGAATGCGGCGCGTACTTTCCCACCGCGCCGTTCGCCTCTAAGGATCGCTCTCGAGGCGGCCGTGCCAGTACACCCAATTTGCCCAGGCTTCAGGGATCGAGCTGGCGGGATCGACGCGGAAAGCAACCGCGGGCAGCCACTTGGGTTTCACGGGAACGCGGCGGAGCCGTAAGCTGGCCAGCGAAGGAGCCCGATTGCCCTTCTTTTCGTTGCAGCTGTAGCAGGCCATGACGATGTTCTCCCAGTTGGTCTTGCCACCCTGGGACTTCGGAATCACGTGATCATAGGTGAGGCCGCGGAGACGATGGCGGTCGCCACAATACTGACAACGAAAATCGTCACGCATCGCCACGTTGATGCGCGAGAATTTGATGGCGCGCTTCCGGCCGATGAGTGTGCGAAGCAGTCGAACGACCGCGGGCATCTTGATGGTGATGGTGACCGACCGGATGTCCTCATCGTACTC
>CAXMND010000126.1:0-15653 GCA_964194675.1 uncultured Coxiellaceae bacterium
CCGCGGGCTCCTCGCGCCCGGGCAACGCGCCGATATCAACATCATCGACTTCGATCGACTGAAACTGTTGCGTCCGGTCATGCTCAAAGACTTGCCCGCCGGTGGCCAGCGTCTGATGCAGTACGTGGACGGGTACGTTGCGACCCTCGTCCGTGGCGAGGTCATCGCCAAGGATGGCAAGCTCACCGGGGCTCGCCCGGGGCATCTAGTCCGCGCGGGCCAGTAGCGGCGTGCCGACCTTATGGGTAGAGGTCCTTTCGCGGGCTGCGCTGTAAGTTACAAGTAGTTAACTTAGGACTTGCCCTACAGCTGCCGCTAAGTTTACACTTCGTTAAACAATGACGAAGAGCGGCGGAAATTCGGTGGATTTGACTCCCCTGAAGCCGATGCCGAGGCACAAGGGGCACTGGCTATGGGGCGGGACCTTCGACTTTCAGCGGAACCCGGCTGAGTTCTTGTTGGAGGCTCACGAAAGATACGGCGACGTGTTTGTCACCCGCGTGTTGACGGGGCAGAGCTACTTTATCCGCGACCCCGAGGTGATCAACGCGATCAATGTCACCCACGCCAAACACATCCGCAAGCCCAAGGTCGTAAAGCAGATGTGGAAGCCGTTTCTCGGCAACGGGTTGGTCCCGAACGATGGCGAGTCATGGAGGCGACAGCACAAGTTGATCATGCCGGGCTTTCACAAGCTGCGTGTCGATGCGTACGCGGCGACGATGGCCGAGTACACGCGCGACATGGTACGTGACTGGGTCGAAGGCGAGCAACGCGACTTCCGTGACGAGATGGTCGCGCTGACTCTTCGCGTCGTGGCGAAGACCCTTTTCGACACGGATCTCGCACACGACTCGAAGACTGTGCACGACGCGATGGAGCATATCGTCGAGGCGCTGATCGATCACGCACAAACTCCGATTCCCGTGCCGCGGTGGTGGCCCTCGAAGCGCAACCGACGCATGGTCAAAGCGCTCGACGCTATGGATGGCGTCATAGCACGGCTCGTGGCAGCCCGTCGCCGCGACATGAAAGATCGCGGTGACCTGATGTCGCACATCGTGTTCGCAACCGACGAACAGGGTGGCATGTCGGACAAACAGCTTCGCGACGAGCTGATGACGCTGATTTTCGCAGGTCACGAGACTACGGCGCACACCCTGACCTGGGCTTGGTACCTCATGGCGACCAATCTCGACAAGGTCGCGAAGGCCCAGGAGGAGATCGATCAAACCCTCGGGGGGAACCCCATCGACGTCGACGATCTCGCTAAGCTGCCCTACCTCGAAATGTGCGTCAAAGAGTCCCTTCGGAGGATACCGACCGTGTGGATCTACGCACGCGAGGCTCAGGAGGACCTTCGCATGGGGGACTACTTCTTCCCGAAGGGATCGATCCTGGCGATCAGCCCGCTGGCGACGGGCCGCAATGCAAAGTATTTCGACAATCCCGAGGAGTTCCGACCCGAGCGCTGGACCCGTGAGTTTGAACGGGCGCTTCCAAAGGGTGCGTACGTGCCATTCGCTGCAGGTCCCCGCGTGTGCCTCGGCAAACAGTTCGCCATGATGGAGATGCGAATCATTCTCGGCACGTTGCTTCAGAACGTCGAGATCAACGTTCTCGACGGCTTCGTGCCAGACATGGTCTCCGAGATCTCGATGAACCCTGGGCAGCGGGGCATGCAGATGAGGGTGCGCTTCCGCGACGGGGCCTCGGGCGTTCGTGCAGCCTAACGATGTGCGCAGCAAAGCTATTACAGGTTGGGTCCCGAGTGTACCCATTGGTAGAGAACGTAGCCCGCCCCCGCGAGAAAGAGGATCGCAAAAACCACAATCCATTGGCGGCGGATGTCCCTGACCAAGCCGAAGGTGTCTACTGATTGAACGGACTCGGTTTGGCTACATTTCGGGCAGGGTGGCCGGTCGCCCCCGTCCTCCCCCTCGTCAACAACGAACTCGCGCTCGCAGTAGACGCAGTAGTAGTTCCCCGACATGTCGGGCGAGCATAGCCACACTAGACGCGCTACACCACCGCCATGAGTGTCCCGAAGGACAAGGCCGAGAACCAAGAGAACGCTCCCAACTTCATCCACGATTTGGTTCAGAGGGAAGTTGAGGAAGGCAAGCGCGGGGGCATCGTCGTCACGCGCTTTCCTCCGGAGCCGAATGGTTATCTCCACATCGGTCACGCCAAGGCGATCTACCTGAACTTCACGACGGCCCAGATCTCGGACCGGGGGCGCTGTCACCTCCGCTTCGACGACACCAATCCAGAGGCGGAAGACGCCGAGTACGTCGATTCGATTCGCGATGACGTGCGTTGGCTCGGCTTTGATTGGGGCAGTCACGAGTATTTCGCGTCGGACTACTTCGAACGGTTGTACGAATGCGCAGAGGATCTGATTCGACGTGGGCTGGCGTACGTCGACAGTCAAGATCTCAAGGAGATCCGCGCGGGCCGCGGTGATTTCTACAAGCCAGGGGTCGACAGCCCGTTCCGCGAGCGGAGCGTCGAGGAGAATCTCGATTTACTGTCACGCATGCGCGCTGGCGAGTTCGATGAAGGGGCACACGTCCTTCGTGCGAAGATCAACATGGCGTCCAAAGACGTAAACCTCCGCGATCCCCTCATGTATCGCATTCGCAAAGTGTCCCATCATCGCACCGGGGACGACTGGTGCATCTATCCGATGTACGACTACGCGCATCCGATGTCCGATGCGTTCGAAGGGGTCACACACTCGGTCTGCACCCTGGAGTTCGCACACCACAACCCGCTCTATCAATGGTTCGTGTCGCACTTCGACTTCGACCCCGTACCCCGGCAGATCGAATTCGCACGACTGAACCTGACATACACCGTGATGAGCAAGCGCCTTCTAAAGCGGCTCGTCGAGGAGGGACATGTCGAAGGTTGGGACGACCCTCGCATGCCCACGATTGCGGGAATGCGACGACGCGGTTACACGTCAACCGCTCTCCGCCGCTTTGCGGAGCGGATTGGGGTATCTCGCCGGGATGGTGTCGTAGACGTCGGGCTTCTCGAGCATGCGCTTCGTGAGGATTTGAATGCGACCAGCTCGCGGGCGATGGCTGTGTTGCGGCCGCTCAAGCTCGTGATCGACAACTTCCCTGAAGGCGAGGAGCTCGAGCTCGACGCGCCATACAAGCCCAACGACCCGGGTTTCGGCTCTCGAAAGCTTCATCTGACTCGCGAGCTCTATATCGAACGCGACGACTTCGTGGAAGAGCCCATGAAGAAGTGGTTTCGGCTCGCACCGGGCAAGGAAGTCCGCTTGCGCTACGCCGCACTAGTGACGTGCAAGGAAGTCATCAAGAACGATGCCGGCGACGTCGTCGAGCTCCGCTGCACATGGGACCCGAACTCGAAGGGCGGAAACTCGGCCGACGGAAGAAAGGTGCGCGGGACGATCCACTGGGTGAGCGCTACCCACGCGGTCGACGCCGAGGTGCGCCTCTATGACCGGCTCTTCAATGAAGAGAATCCACTCGACGATTCGCACGAAGGCGACTTCACCGACCGAGTCAACCCTATGTCCCTCGAAGTGATCGACAGGGCGAAGCTCGAACCGAGTCTCGCGGCGCGGACACCGGGGGAGCGCGTCCAGTTCGAGCGGCTAGGCTATTTCGTCGTGGACCCCGACAGCACTCCCGATCGCCCGGTCTACAACCGCACCATCCAACTCAAAGACTCCTGGGCCAAACTAGCCAAGAAGACCTAAGGCTCTCTCGTCTTCGTAGTCGTGGTCGTGGTCCTGGTCGTGGTCCTGGTCGTCGTCGTGGTCGTTTTCTGCTCGTGCACGGCCAAAAAACCCCGCACTTACGCGACTCCAGGCTAATTATTAGCCAAAACTTGCATTTTCTGCATCTTATGTTAATATTCGCCGTATGCAGGTAACCACCAAGTCCATCATCACCGAGGTTCTCTCGGTCGCGGAGGCCAGCGGCCATCCCGTGGTGCAGGTCAGCCTGCTGATCGAGGCCTGCGCGATCTTCGGGTTCAGCGCGAATACCGTTCGGGTGACTCTGGTCAAGATGCGCGCGGACGGCACGGTCGATTCGCCCGAGCGCGGTGCATACCAACTGGGCACGAAGTCGCTCGAGCTCAGCCATCGTGTCATGGGTTGGCGTACCGTTTCCGAACGCATGGTCGATTGGGACGGGTCGTGGGTTGGCGTCTACACGGGGCACCTCACGCGCACCGACCGCTCCGCCCTCGGGAAGCGGACGCGTGCGCTTCGCCTCGTCGGGTTCCGAGAGCTCGAAGAAGGGCTCTACGTCCGGCCCAACAACTTGCGCGGTGGCGTTTCGGAAGTGCGAGTGCTTCTGCAGCGGCTTGGGACAGAGCCGACCGCGGTCGTGACTCGACTCGAGGAGCTGTCCCAGGTGGATTGCGCACGCGCGCGCGACCTTTGGGACTGCGACCCGATCGTCGCCGGCTACATCGAGCTTCGCGAGCAGCTCGAAGACAGCACGACGAGGCGTGACGAGCTTCCACTGGAAGAAGCGCTGCGGGAGGCTTTCTTGCTCGGCCGGGAGGTCATTCGCTGGGTCACGCTCGACCCGCTGCTTCCAGGGCGGATGGTGCCTATCCGTGAGCGTGATGCACTGGTCCGGGCGATGACCCGCTACGACGAAACCGGTCAGGCCCTGTGGCGACGATATCTGGGCGTTGCAGAAACCGAGGAGGCAGCATGAGCAGGTCGACCACAGACTGGCGGCAAACGTTTACCGAAGAAGAAATCGCCGAGCTTCGCGAGCACAGCGACTGGCAAGGCTGGCTAATGCTGATCATCGACTACGGGATGATCGCGGCCGTCATGGCGCTGGTCGCCTTCTATCCAAACGTCCTCACGGTCATCTTTGCGCTGGTGGTGATCGGCACGCGCCAGCTCGGCTTGGCCATCGTGTTCCACGAGGCTGCGCACAGGACTCTCTTCAACGACCGAAAGCTCAACGATTGGGCAGGGAATTGGCTCGCGGCCTACCCGATTTATCTCAGCCTGGACATGTACCGTCCACACCACCTCGACCACCACCGAAAGACCTGGGGCGATACTGATCCCGACCGCATGCTTGCCGACGGTTTCCCCGTGTCGAAGATCAGCATGACGCGAAAGATACTCCGCGACCTATTCGGTATTACGGGCCTCAAGCAGCTCATCGGTACAAGCTACGTCGCGTACAAAGTAATCCGTGGCGAAGAAGTCAACCCCGGGACGCTCCCGCTTCGCCTCGACCGCCAGCGGATGATCAAGATGCTGATCGGTACTTTCGTCACCAACAGCATCCTCTTCGGTCTGCTGTGGGCCCTTGGTCACCCGATGCTGTACTTGCTTTGGTTTGGCGCTTGGCTGACCACCCACAAGCTCGTGGTTCGCTTGCGTTCGATGGCCGAGCATTCCCTCGTGCCGGCTCCTGACCCCGGAGATCCCTTCGGCAACACCCGCACGACGCTCACTAGATGGTGGGAGCGCGCCTTCGTGGCTCCGCACAACGTAGGGTTTCACCTCGAGCACCATCTCGTGATTACGGTCCCTCAGCACAAGCTTGGGCGCTTTCACCAGATGCTCGGGGAACGCGGCATGCTCGAAGACGCCTGCGTCGAAAAGGGCTACGTTCGCGTCTTTCGCAAGATGGTCGCCTAGCGTCTAGCGTCAGGGGTCGTTTGGGCAGACCTCACCAGGTCGAGCCTCGACGAAGCGCGCCACGATCAGCATCGTCTCCTGGCCGGGTCCATCGAGGTTTGAGCGGAGATCGATCCCGCCTTCGACGGTCACCAATAGCGGGGATCCCATGGGCACCTTCGACTCGAAGTACGCCTCCTCGAGTGCTCCGTTGTCGCCTTCGTGCGACACCCGCCACTGTTCTCCGGTCATGCAGTCTTGGAATGTTCCGATGGTGCCCGCGTGAGAGTAGTTGCCCAGCAAGCTCATCGTGCCCGAAGGAGAGGGAGGACGAGTCGGTTTTGCGTCGGCTGCGGTTTCGGTGTCTTTACCCTTCTTGCAGGCGGCCAGCCCGAGGGTCAGCGCGAGCGCGCTCAACAGGAGAATCTTGGTCGGTCTTGTCATCGCATCATCTCCTCACGCGTCAACGGATCAGGACACCGAGATACGGGGTCACCCACTGTTCTCTTCGGAGAAAGAAATCGCCAGCCCCAGACAGAGAGTACTTGATGCCGAGGTCGATGTAGGTGCCCTGACTGACGCGAAACGCGATCCCGAACTTCCCGGTGAACCCCGGCGTGAAGCGAAAGACCTTGACCTGCGTGCAGTACCAAAAACCGCATGCGACCCCAGTCTCCTTGAAGCGCCACCAGTTGACGTCGAACGTCGCGGCCAGGTACGGGAGGATCGGGCTCTTGTTCGGGACCTGGACCCGAACTTCGGGGGAAAAATAGAGGCGGGTGACAGGGCTCCGCCCACCGTTGACCGCCCCGGGGACTTTGTTCAAATCGATCGGGGTCCACATGACGCCGAGGTCCAGCCCGAACATTGCGTACCCGATGTCGTATCCACCGAAGGCGTGAAGGTCAGCGCCAGGCCGAACCACATCCTTGTCGACGTCGAGAAAGATCGGAACGCCGATATTGAACCCCCCTTGGAAGCCACGGTGCGAGCTGACTTTCGGGGTCGGCGGCGGCGCATATGCAGGCTCGGTGGTGTAGGGCTGATTCTGTGGAGGAGGCGTGGGGTATGTGTACTTTTGCGCCGCGGCGCTCGGCCCCGCCAACAACACGCCGAGCAAGGTCCACAGCGCAATACGTTTGTCCCCCATCGTCACCCCTCCAGTTCGCGCGAACCTACAATGACTCTGGCTCCACGACCAAGGGAACGACCACTCGGCGACCGCGGTCACGCCCGCAAGCGCAGTAAGCAAGCTCTCCGCAAGTAATAGAGAATCTGTGCGCGCTGGGGTACATGGATAGCCGTGGGAACAGGGGGCGGATCGGGCGATTCGAGGGTTCGGGCCTTTGCGGGTCGTTTGCACCCGGCTTGGGTCGGCTTGCTGGGGGCGCTCCTTTATCTTCCGAGCACCCGCTATGGCCTGATTCGCTACGACGACCCGTGGCTCATCCGGGATAACGCGCTTCTACAGCGGCTCTCGTTGGACGGCATTCGTCGCGTCTTCTTCGATCTGTCGATCGAACAACGACTCCAACTCGGCGCTGAATATCTACCGGTACGTGACCTTTCGGTGATGCTCGATTTTGCGATCTGGGGCGATCGGTTCTCCGGGCACCACATCACCCAGGTCCTTCTGTACGCCGGCCTCTGCGCGCTGGTCGCGACCCTCGTGCTCAGGCTGTTCGAGAATCGAGCCCTGGCGTGGTGGGTTGGCGCAGCGTTCGCTCTTCACCCCGTCCACGTCGAGGCGGTGGCCTGGCTCTCCGAGCGCAAGGGCGTCCTCGGAGCTCTGCTTTTCTTCGGCGCGGCCTGCCTCGGGGTCCGCTACCTTCGCGTCGGTCGGGTCGCGCGGCTCGTCGGCTGTTTAGTCCTCTTCGCCGCTTCGATTCTTTCGAAGGGGCACATGCTTGCCGGCACCGCCGCTCTCACGATGTGCGCGCTCTGGTGCGTCGATGTGCCTTCTCAGCGTCGCTGGGCGCTTGGCTCGAGCGCCTTCGTCGTTGGAGCCCTGGTATTCGTCCCGATCTATTGGGCCGGACAGTCGGTCGGCATGGTGCAGTCCTATCACGGCGGGAGCCTCCTTCAGACGGCGGCGCTCTTCTGCACGGTACACGGCAAGTATTTGGTACTCATGATGCTTGGTGGTCCGTACTCGATCGCATATCCCGTGGGTCAAGAGCTCGTCGGCTTCGATCGTTTCATGCTGGACGGGCTCGGCTATACAGGCTTGCTCGTCTTTGCCTTTTTCGCGATCCGCGCAGTTTTCCAAAGCTCCCGTCGAAGCGCGGTCACCTTTGGGCTCGGGTGGTGGCTCATCTTTCTTGCGCCCGTCAGCCACGTCGTCTTTCCGCTCCAGAACCTCCTTGCCGACCGCTATCTGCTAGTTGGGAGCTGGGGCCTGCTGCTCGTACTCGGAGTCGGTCTCGTGCGGCTGCCGTCGCGCAGCGCCTGGGTCGTCGGCCTCAGTTGGCTGGTGGCGAGCACGGCCTGGAGCGTCACCCAACTCGGCCACTGGGAATCCTCGCGCGCCCTCCGCCTGCACACGGTCTCGGTGCATCCGTCTGATGTCGAGTCCTGGCACCGACTTGCGTCGCAAGCCGAAGAGGAAGGCAAGTACGATGAGGCAGAGGTCTACATCGAGAAAGGTCTCGAGCACTCTGCCTTC
Organism: uncultured Coxiellaceae bacterium; assembly: GCA_964194675.1. GTDB lineage: Bacteria > Myxococcota_A > Polyangia > Polyangiales > Houyiibacteriaceae > SG8-38. The sequence continues at coordinate 8,313 of CAXMND010000126.1, forward strand.
GCGGTTGATCGGTGGCGACTCTATCATCGCCGCGCTCTCATCTTGCGAAAGCAAGGTCGCGTCGACGAGGCTATTCATTGGATGCGCTTTGCTGCCAACCAGCCGGAGGCCCACAAAGCCTACGCCAACCTTGGGCTCCTGCTCGCGCGGCGCGGAGAGATCGAAGACGGTCTCGAACAAGTCCGAAAGGCCTGCGAGTATCAACCCCGTTCGGCGCACAACCAGCGTGCACACGGGATCGTGGCGCTCCAGGCAGGCGAAGTCGACGAAGCGTGTCATGCGTTTGCCGAGGCTCGTGCGCTTGAGCCGTTCAACGCAGACAATCATTTCAACGTCGGGCTCTGCGAGCTTCGCCGTGGCGACGGAGAAACGAGCAACGCGGCATTCGGGCAAGCCCTCGAGCTCCGCCCGGAGCTGGCAGAGCAGATCGATCAGGCGCGACGATCGGTCCGGCAATGAATACCGCCGCCACTGGTCTCAGAGCCGCCGCCGCACTGGCGGTGCTGAGCTTCGTCCTGCCGCTTGGTCTCGCGCTCTCGGTGCCCCTTCGACCGCAGGGGGGTGACACGGTTCCGGGCAAGGTCGGAATGCACGTCCTCCAATGCGAGCGTTCCTTCGACCTTGCGGGCGCTGGCTGGCTTCGGGAACGGACGCTCGCCGGGAAGCGTCCTTACTACGCGGTTGTCACTGCCGACCGCAGTCGCCTCGTTTCCACCTGGGGCCCCGGACCGGCCGTGTGGGGCGCCCTGACCTCTCTTCCCCTCGATCCTGGCTTGGTCGTCGATGACGCCACCTTGGCGCGTCGCGCCCGACGGTCGGCCGCCTTTGCGGTGGCACTCGCCAGCCTTTTCCTCTTCTTGGCGATCGCGCAGCGAGCCCATCCCGTCGTTGCGTTGGTGGGTGCAACGACCGCCGCCCTCTCGTTTGGCGGAGCAGGGCTACTCGGGCAAGCGCTGTGGCAACAAACGGTGGCCTGTGTGGTATTCGCCGCGTCTTGGCTAGCGCTCGGGCGCGGAACGAAGGAATCGACGAGCGTCCTTTGGCTTTCCGCAGGCGTGGCCCTTTCCCTGGCTGCGGGTCTGCTACGCCCCGCCGACGGCGTTCTCGCGATCGCAGGCCTCGCGATGTGTCTGCGGCCATTGCTGCAAAAGCGCCATCTCATGGGGATCGCGATCGCCGTCGTCTTGGGCACATTCGTGCTTGGTGTGTTCGTCGCGTGGAACCTGCGGCAGTTCGGGACGCCGTGGCCGGCAGGTCAATCGATCACCCACAGCGGGAGCGACGGGCTCTTCCGCTCCGACTTCGGAGACATGATTCTGGCCTTCTCCGCGCTCTTGCTCAGTCCAAGCCGGGGTCTATTGGTTTTCGCCCCGATCGTGGTCGTCGCTATCGCCACGGGAGCGCGGTCCTCTACAGAAGCGAAGGCGCTGTCGGCCTCGATTCTCGTGCAACTGGCCGTCTATGCTGCCTTCCACAAATGGTGGGGAGGTGTTGCCTTCGGCCCACGCCTTGCGGCGATCCCGGTGTGGGCGTCGTGCTTCGTCTTGTTCGGTCTCGTCGCACCGACGTCGATCCCCAAGCGCCTGGTCGCACTCGCCGCGACTGTTACGATCGTGATCGGCCTCATCGGGCTGTACGGCTACGACCCGCGCAAATGGGATTTGAGGGTGAACGTCGATCAACACCCCGGCGCCGTGTGGGCAATCGGGGACTCCGTGCTCCCCTCATCCCTCCGCGCGCTTCCCGAAGGCTCGCCAGAGATCGTCGATAGTCCAGAGGGGCCATTCGCGTACTGCGTCGATCGAACTTTCGGTCAGAGGTTGACCGGAAACCTCACCGCGACCCCGACCAGCGAAGGGCCAAAGCAGTTCGCTGGGATGTTGAAAATGCCTAGGGTGAGCGAGATCCCGTCAAAATCGAGTTTGAACGTGACCTCCTTGGCTTCCGGAGCAGCATTGGACGTGGCCGTCACGGGGTCGAGCTCGATCCGATGAGGCCCAGGCATCCCGTTGCCGTCCGGGTCTGACTGGAGATCGAAGTCATCGAGTGGAGCTGCGCCAAGGGAAGCCGTCATCGTTGCCGGCGTCGCACCGGTCACATTTGTGGTCACCGAAGCGGAGATGTCGATCATGGTGGCACCGGCGTCGACGAGCGACGCGACGGATTCTTCGTCCAAGATCACGGCCGCTGAAAACGTCGCCTCAGTAGAACGGGAGTTCGAGTACGGCTCGGTGAGCTCGACGACGAGCTCAATCGGGATGTTGAGTCGCAGCGTGCCGTTCTCGCAAGTCAGAAGGAAGGTGCTCTGATCGACGGGTGGCGGATCTCCCGTTCCGCCGCCACCGCCAGCACCGCCGTGTCCACCGGGACCCAGCGGCCCTGTGTTTGCGCCTCCACAACCAGCAATGGCGCCAAGAGCAGCCACCAAACAAAGCTCGTTAAACTTCACGATCTGCCTAACTCCTAAGATGTCCAAAAATGGCTAGTCGGCGCCGCCGAACATAAGCGTGAGAAAGCACCTTGGTCAGTTACGCCATATTTGGTCAAGCCGCCGACACGACGCAGTCACGTTGAAACGTAATCTCCAATACGTGTAATGTGGGTCACAATCCCACCGTTGGTGGATCCGTTTTTCCCGTGCTTTGCGCCGTTTCCTGTTTCGCGCGTGTATGTGAACGTGGTCGGCTGTGCATCTAGAAAGATCGCGCGCTCTTGAAGTGGCTAAGAGTCGTCCCCTTCGACGACTTTGCGCTTGGAAAATGCACCGGTTGCTGCGATAAGGAGGGTCCCCGTTTTACCGGAGTACCCGCTCCAGTATTGCCCGCATGTGTGTCGGTCGATCTATGAGTCCACGCTTTGTAGCTTTGGTCGTTTTGGCACTCGTGCTTAGCGCATGCTCTGAAAAAGGGACCTCCGAGCAAGCCTCCGTTTCCGTTACCGTGACCCTGTCGGCCGAAGAAATGGGTATCGACCGGTTGGAGTATATAGTCTCGCATCCGACCGCGTTGACCGAACCGATTGTCGGCAACGTCGAGGTCACGAGCGATACGACTACCTTCCGTCTTACGTCCCTTCCGGTCTCCCCGGTCAACATCGACTACACAATATCGTTGTCGGTTTATAGCGATACCGGTGAACGCTTTTGCATCGGTTCGGCCATCTTTCCTATCTTGCTGAACGACACGACCTTCGTGGACATGGATCTCCTTTGTTCGACGAGCGCGGGTAACGATATCGGGGAATTCGGCGTTAACGTCTCGTTTCAACTCAACTACTGTCCCGAAATCACCGAAGGGAGCCTTTCGGCTAACCCTCAGACCACGGTCTTGATGGACCCAGTCGCTCTCTCGGTTGCGGCAACTGACACGGAAAACGACCCGCTCACGTACACCTGGACCGCGACGAGCGGCGTCATCACGAACCCGACCGCGCCCAACGCGACGCTCCTCTGCACGGCGGTCGGTGACCACACGGTGACGCTGTCGGTGAGTGACGGCGACCCGGCTTGCGTCCAGCTGCGCCAGCTCCCGATCCACTGCGACCCGGACCCGAGCTGCGGCAACGGCACCTTGGAGGTCACCGAGTTCTGTGACGATGGAGCCAACAACAATACCGGCGAAGGCTGGTGCACGAACAACTGCCAGACGATCCAACTGTGCGGTTTCGGGGGTCCTAACGGCACCGAGGAATGCGACGACGGCGGTGAGAGCGCGACCTGCGACGCCGACTGCACGTTTGCTCTATGCCAAGACGGGACGCTGAATATCAGTGCCGGGGAGATCTGCGACGACGGGGTAGAGACAGTGACCTGCGACACGGATTGCACAGTCGGTCTGTGTGGGGACGGGACGGTCAACGCAACAGCCGGCGAGACCTGCGACACCAGCGGACCCAGTCTAAGCTGCACCGGAGAGTGCCTTGGCACGACATGCGGGGACTCGGTCATCAACGTGGCCGCCGGAGAACAGTGTGACGATGGCGGGGAGAGCCTAACGTGCGACGCCGATTGCACTGTCGCGTTTTGTGGAGATGGCACGCTCAACCTTACGCGCGTCGAGGAGTGCGACGATGGCGGTGAGAGCGCGACTTGCAATATCGACTGCACTACATCGGTATGCCCCGACAACAAGTTGAATGTCACGGCAGGCGAGGTCTGCGACGACGGCGTCGCCAACGGCACGGGGTCGGGGTTGTGTGGGTTCGGCTGTACGGCGTCAGCTTCCTGCGGCAACAGTCTGCTCCAAGCCGGCGAGGAGTGCGACGAAGGAACGTACACGGCGACCTGCGACGCCAACTGTACCTTCGCGATTTGCGGGGACGGAACGTTCAATGCCGCGGCTGGGGAGCAGTGCGACGGGGCCGGCGAGACCGGCTCCTGCGACCTGGACTGTACGAATGCGCTTTGCCAGGACGGGACGTTCAACCCGACGGCGGCTGAGGAGTGCGACGATGGGGTCGAGAGCGCGACCTGCGACTTCGATTGCTCGTTTGTTGTGTGCGGCGACGGTCTGAGGAACGCCACTGCCGGCGAGGAATGCGACGACGCCGGGGAGAGCGCAAACTGTGACGACGACTGCACCCTGGTCGTCTGCGGTGATGGAAACGTCAATGAGACCGCAGGCGAGATCTGCGACGACACCGGCGAGAGCGCAACGTGCGACGATGACTGCACCCCACAGATGTGCGGGGATGGGAAGTTGAATCTCACTGCCGGCGAGGTCTGTGATGACGGTGTCAACGACGGCACGGGTTTCCAATTGTGTGAGCAATTCTGCGCTGCGCCAGCTTCGTGCGGCAATGGCCTGATCGAGACCGGGGAGCAGTGCGACGACGCCGGTGAGAGTCTTGGTTGTAACGGGGACTGTACTCTCACTCAATGTAACGACGGGAAGCTCAACGTCACCTCAGGCGAAGAATGCGACACTGGAGGCGAGACTGCTGGCTGCGACAGCGACTGCACTGTTGCGTTCTGTGGTGACGGCAGGGTCAACGTTGCAGCGGGCGAGGTCTGCGACGACAGCGGTGAGAGCGCGACTTGCAACATCAACTGCACTCCGTTCATCTGTGGCGATAATCTCGTCAACATGACCGCGGGCGAGGAGTGCGACGCGAACGGCAATACCGCAACCTGTGACGCGGACTGCACCTTTGCGGTTTGTCCCGACGACTTCTTGAACCAGGCTGCAGGCGAGTTCTGCGACGATGGCTTTGCAATGGCACAGCCCCCCTCATTCTGTGAGCCGCTGTGTCAACTGCCGGCTTTGTGCGGCAACGGCCTGACCGAGAGCATCGAGGACTGTGACGACACTGGCGAGAGTGCGACTTGCGATGCCGATTGCAGCTTTGCGTCGTGCGGGGATGGCTGGGTCAACATCACCGCGGGCGAGCAGTGTGACGACGGCGGTGAAAGTGGATCGTGTGACGTGGACTGCACCCCTGCCTTGTGCGGCGATGGCACGATCAACCCGACGCGACTTGAGACCTGCGACGACATCGGCGAAAGCCCGACCTGCGACGACGACTGCACCGTGGCCTCTTGTGGTGACGGCGTCACCAATACGACCGCGGGCGAGATCTGCGACGACACCGGGCAGAGCACATCCTGCGATACGGACTGCACGCTCGCGACCTGCGGTGATGGCACAATCAACGGCTTGGCCGGCGAGACCTGCGATGACAGCGGCGAAAGCATAACCTGCGACGACGACTGCACCGCACCTGCCTGTGGCGACGGCAACGCGAATAACGCGGCGGGCGAGTTCTGCGACGACGCTGGTGATAGCGCGACCTGCAACGCCGACTGCACCGCGGCGTCGTGCGGTGACTTCAAGGTCAACGCGGCCGCGGGCGAGGCCTGCGACGATGGCGGCGTAAACACGCTGACCTGCGACCTCGACTGCACCGCACCGCTGTGCGGTGACAGCATTGCCAACGCCGCTGCCGGTGAAGCCTGCGATACCGGTGGAAACAGCGTGACCTGCGACGATGACTGCACCGCACCGTCCTGCGGCGATGGCCTCACCAATCCTGCCGTCGGTGAGAACTGCGACGATATCGGGGAGAGCGCGACCTGCGATACCGACTGCACGACAGCGGTTTGTGGCGATGCGGTCACCAATGTGACGGCCTTGGAAGATTGCGACGTCGGCGGCGAGAGCTCCACGTGTGACAGCGACTGCACCGTGGTGATGTGCGGCGACGGCCACACCAATGGCGCTGCGGGCGAAGCCTGCGACGACAGCGGTGAGAGCGCGACCTGCGACATCAACTGCACCGCGGTGGTGTGCGGCGACGGTGACCTCAACATAACCGCGGGCGAGATCTGCGATGACGGCGGACAAAGCGCGACGTGCGACACCGACTGCACCCCGGCGGTCTGTGGCGACAGCGTGGTCAACCAGGCCGCTGGTGAGCAGTGCGACACAGGTGGCCAGAGCGCGACCTGTGAGGCCGACTGCACTCTGCCATCGTGCGGCGACGGCGTGATCAATGCCGGAGCCGGGGAGACCTGCGACGATAGCGGTGAGAGCCTGACTTGTGACAGTGACTGCACCGCGGTGTCCTGCGGCGACGGCGTGACGAACATGACCGCCGGTGAGGCCTGCGATGACAGCGGCGAAAGCGCGAACTGCGACAGCGACTGCACTCTGGCGTCCTGCGGCGACGGCACCACGAACACCACCGCGGGCGAGACCTGTGACGACAGCGGCGAAAGCGCAACCTGCGACGTTGATTGCACCGCGGTCGTCTGCGGCGACGGTGACATCAACACCACCGCGGGCGAGATCTGCGATGACAGCGGCGAAAGCGCAACCTGTGACCTCGACTGCACCCCGGCGTCGTGCGGCGACGGCACCACGAACACCACCGCGGGCGAGATCTGCGATGACAGCGGTGAGAGCGCTGCCTGCGACGCAAACTGCACTCTTGCGGTGTGCGGTGACTCGACCCTCAACCTGACGGCGGGCGAGGGGTGCGACGACGGGAACACCGTCCCCGGAGATGGCTGTGACGCCCTTTGCGTCGTGGAGTTCTGCGGCGACGGCACCATCAACAACAGCGGCACCGAGGCCTGCGACGATGGGGGCGAGAGCGCTGCCTGCGACGCAGACTGTACCCCTGCGGTGTGCGGTGACTCGACCCTCAACCCGACGGCGGGCGAGGCGTGCGATAGCGGCGGCGTGCAGACTGCAGCCTGCGAAGTCGACTGCACCGCATCCTCCTGCGGTGACAGTGTGCTGAACACCCTGGCCGGCGAGGCGTGCGACAGCGGCGGCGTGCAGACCGCAGCCTGCGAAGTCGACTGCACCGCATCCTCCTGCGGTGACAGTGTGCTGAACA
>CAXMND010000127.1:0-23680 GCA_964194675.1 uncultured Coxiellaceae bacterium
CCCAGGAAGCTGCCACGAAAGGGGACACGCTGCACCCCTAAAACACCAATGTTCAAGCCCACCTACGACCCACACCGCGACAACGCAACCGGGTCGGTATCTAGCCGATAACATCGCATGCCACGTTCGCCACGAAACCTCCTCGTCGTCCCCGGGAACCCTCACCATTTGATTCTGCCCGGCAACAACCGTCGGCGACTCTTCTCGTATCCACGTGAGTATCGGTTCTTCGCACTGCGCCTAGGTGAAGGAAGTTGCAAGTTCGGTGTCTCCGCAGCTTGCCGTCACGACGGCGTACATCGAGCTCAATCCGGTGCGCGCAAACATATGCACCGAACCAGCGGAGTACCCGTGGTCGACGTTTCGGCAACACGCGGGGCGCGAGGACGGGGAGCCCCTCTTCACGAAGTTCTGGCGCCCAAGTCCCTGGTACATTTCGCTTGCCGGTGATGCGGGTGGCCGCGCCAGCGTCTACCGAAATTGGGTCGCTCACTACGAGGCTCGAGACGACTGGTCCCAGGTCTACCGGGAGCCGAGCCGGAGCTCGGACCGAAAACGATTCGAGCGACCGGATCGCACACGCGCGCTCTAGGTTTGCGCGGTGTGGGTCGTAAGTGACTAGGATTGCGGGGTTTTTTGGGGGGGAGCGTGTCCCCTTAGGAAGGGGAGGTATTTGGGGTGCCAGAAGCGGTCTCGGACGAAGGCTTCGATGTCTTCTGGCATGTTTTCGCGCCGGGCGACCTGGTCCTTGATGGCTTGCCGGCAGACGCGCGTGGCTACGCGAATTGAGGTTTCTTGGAGGTCGCTGACCGGCGGGTAGATCAAGCCGCCATCGACGTACTTCTCGATCGTGTAGTCAGCCAGTGCTTGCGAGGCCTCGAGCACCATGCCGTCGGTGATGGCCTTCGCGTCGCTCAAGATTGCTCCGAACCCTAGGCCGGGAAAGATAAACGCGTTGTTGCCCTGACCGATCGGGTGAGTGACGCCGCCCATCTTCACCGGATCGAAGGGGCTTCCCGTCGCGACGATCGCTTGCCCATCTGTCCATCGGAAGACGTCCGTCGGCTTCGCTTCGGCCGAGCTGGTCGGGTTCGAGAGTGGGAAGATGATCGGCCATTTGTGGTTGTCGGCCATGGCGCGAACCACTTGTTCGCCGAAGGCGTCGGGCTGCCCGGAAAGACCCAAGAGGACCGTCGCCTTGGCGTTGCAGATCGTCTCCAGGAGATCTGGTGCGTCGCCTTCGAACTCCCAGCCAGCAATGGCTTCCCGGTGGTGCGTGTAGCGGCGCTTGTACTCTTCCATCTCCCGATCCGCTAGCAGCAAGCCACGAGAATCGAGGACGAATACCCGAGCCTTCGCCTCGTCTGCACTCAGCCCGGCTCGAACCAGGCCTTCATGGATCGCCCAAGCGACCCCAACCCCTCCGGCACCCGCACCATGAATGACGAAGACCTCATCCTTCAGACTTTCATTACGTAGATGGCAAGCAGCGAGAATCCCTGCCAGCGCAACCGCGCCCGTTCCTTGAATATCATCGTTGAAAGAAGGACCACGGTCTCGATAGCGCTCCAGAATCGTGAACGCGGCCGTCTTGGAGAGATCCTCCCATTGAATCACAGCATCTGGCCAGCGCGACCACACGGCTTCGACAAAAAGGTCGAGGAACTTGTAGTAGTCTTCACCTCGGAGGCGCTTCTGCCGTACCCCGAGGTAGTTCGGGTCGTTGATCAGGTCCATGCGGTCGGTGCCCACATCGAGCGCGACGGGCATCGTGTGAAACGGGCTCACGCCTCCGCCTACCGTGTAGAGCGCCATTTTGCCGATCGGAATCGCGAGGCCGCCGTAACCCTGGTCGCCAATTCCGAGGATCGCAGATGAATCCGTAGCGACGATCATCCGCACGTCTTCCATCGGGTAACACTCGAGTGTCTGGTCGGCTCGATCGATGTTGAGGGGCGAGAACGAAAGCCCGCGCGGGTTCTGATAGAGCGCGCTGAATTGCTGCACGGCGGCCCCGACAGTCGGCGTGTACACGATCGGAAGCATCTCTTCCAAGTGCTTCTCGAGCAACGCATAGAAGAGCACCTCTTGCCGCTCTTGGAGGGAGCGTAGGTATTGATATTTGTCGATATCGGTCGGCGCTTGAACGAACCCCTCATAGACCCGTTCGGCTTGCTGCTCGAGCGTGTTGAACTGTGGGGGAAGCAAGCCGCCGAGTCGAAGCGCCAAGCGCTCCTCGTAGCTGAAAGCTGTACCCTTGTTCGTCAGCACCAGACGCAAAAGCGCGATACCGTCGAGATACACCTCCATGTACTTGCGGCCGTGTTCGTCTTCTTTAAGGTCAAACAACCGGCTGACGCGTTTGCGGGGCATGTTGGTCCTTTCCTTACGCGCCTTCGATGGCCGATACTATTGCATCCGCCATTTCGTTGGTGCCGAGCGAGCGCTGCCCGCCACTGAGATCCGCAGTGCGGAGACCGCTGTCTAGCACTTTTTGCACCGCATCTTCAACCGTCTTGGCGTCTGCATCGAGGGCGAGGCTATGACGTAGCAACATCGCCGCGCTCAGGATCGTGCCCAGTGGATTTGCGACGCCCTTGCCGGCGATGTCTGGTGCAGAGCCGTGAATCGGCTCGTAGACGCCAAGCGAACCCTCGCCGAGGGAGGCACTTGGAAGCAGTCCAAGTGAACCGGTCAGCACCGCACCCTCGTCTGAAAGGATGTCGCCGAACATGTTGCCGCTCACGATAACATCGAACGAGGACGGGTCCGTGACGAGTCGCATCGCGGCCGAATCGACCAGCTGGTGGTCCAGCTTCACATCGGGGTTCTCTTTGCCGACCTCGGTTGCGACCTCACGCCACACCTGCATCGCAGCGAGTACGTTGGCCTTGTCGATCGACGTGAGATGCCCGTTTCGCTTGCGCGCGACATCGAAAGCCAGCTGAACGATACGGCGAATCTCCGTCTCGTCGTACACCATGGTATCGAAACCGCGCCGAGCTCCGTTCTTCATCTCTTTGCCTTTCGGCTGACCAAAGTAAATGCCGCCGGTAAGCTCGCGAATGAACACGAGATCGACCCCGCGCAGTCGATCCGCCTTGAGGGGCGATGCAGCTTCGAGTCCACGGAAGAGCTTCACGGGGCGTACGTTGGCGAACAACTTTAGTGCCTTGCGCATTCCGAGCAGCCCTTGCTCCGGTCGAACCTTCGCCGTCGGATCGTCCCACTTCGGTCCTCCGACAGCCCCGAGGAGCACCGCGTCTGCGCTACGGCAGGCGACGATCGTGTCGTCAGGAAGTGGCACGCCTGTTTCATCGATGGCAACGCCGCCGATGAGGTGCGTCGAGAAGGTAAAGGCATGGCCGGATCTGTTTGCAATCGCTTCTAGAACCTGCCGTGTCGCGTCTACGATTTCGGGGCCTATCCCGTCGCCTGGGAGAAGTGTGATCTTGGCTTTCATCGTGCCGCCCGTGCCTCTGATTGTTTTTCGCGCTTGGCTTGTTCGAGCGTTAGTCCGTATTCGATGCTGTCCACGAGGGCCTGAAGTGATGCCTCGATGATGTTGTGGGATGCGCCGACCGTGCTCCAGGTATCGTGGGCGGACTGGCTGTCGATGAGGACTCGGGTAGTCGCAGCGACCCCACTGCGGCCATCCAGGATGCGGACTTTGTAGTCGCTCAAGTGCATTTCTGCGACGCGCGGGAAGAAGGGGCGCAATGCCTTTCGCAGAGCGGCGTCGAGCGCGCTGACAGGGCCGTTTCCTTCGCCAGCCGTCAGAATCACGTCGTCGCCGATCTGGACCTTCACGGTAGCCTCAGAGACCATCCCAGCACCGCGCCGGCGCCCGACGCTCACTTGAAAGTCGAGCACCTCGAACGGCGGCTCATAGCCCTCCCGGTCGCGGGCCATCAGGAGCGCAAACGAAGCCTCGGCGGCTTCATAAGCGAACCCCTGCGCTTCGAGTTCCTTCACTCGCGCCAACACCCGGCTGCCGTGGTCCGAGCTAACTTCCAACCCGAGCTCTTCAGCCTTGCTCATCACATTGCTTCGTCCGGAGAGCTCACTCACCACAACGCGGGATTCGTTGCCGACCAGCTTGGGGTCGACGTGCTCGTAGGACTCTGGATGGCGCCGGATCGCTGCCACGTGGACGCCCCCCTTGTGCGCAAAAGCGCTTCGGCCGACATACGCTGCGTGGTCGTTAGGACTCAGATTCGCGATCTCTGCTACGAAGTGCGAAAGATCGTAGAGTTTTTCAAGCCCGCCTTCCGGAAGGCACGTGAGCCCCAATTTGAGCTCGACGTCCGGAATGATTGCGCAGAGGTTCGCGTTGCCACAGCGTTCACCGTAGCCGTTGATCGTTCCTTGCACGTGGCTTGCGCCAGCTCGGATTGCCGCGACCGAGTTGGCCACGCCACATTCGCCATCATTGTGTGCATGTATGCCGAGCCGAGCCTCTGGGAGAGTTGCCCGCACTGCCTTCAAGATCTCTTCGACCTCCCAGGGCATGGAGCCGCCGTTGGTGTCGCAAAGAACCAGCGTTTCGGCTCCGCCCTGGGCCGCCGCTCGCAACGTCTCGATCGCGTACCCCGAATCGGCCTTGTATCCGTCGAAAAAGTGCTCGGCGTCGTAGATCAACCGCCGCCCACTCTTCGAAAGAAACGCTACGCTCTCCTCGATCATCCGAAGATTCTCTTCGAGGTTGGTGCGCAACACCTCGGTGACGTGCATGTCCCAGGTCTTGCCGAAAATGGTGCAGACAGGCGTCTCTGCCGCGAGAAGCGTTTGCAGTTGCACGTCGTCCTCAGCGCGCAGGCCGGCCCGGCATGTTGAGCCAAACGCGGCTACCGCCACGCTCTTCCAAGCGAGGTCTCGCGAGCGTTCGAAGAACTCGACGTCTTTCGGGTTTGATCCGGGCCACCCGCCTTCGATGAAGGTCACACCGAGCTCATCGAGGCGCTCAGCGATGCGCAACTTGTCGTCGCAGGACAGACTCATCCCTTCCATCTGCGTGCCATCGCGCAGAGTCGTGTCGTACACCTCTACCGAGGGGGCCGACACGTTATTTCCGCTGCTGCTCATAGTTGGTGATCTGGTCGTCGAACGAAAGGAGGTAGCCGAGTTGGTCGATCCCTTCCAAGAGACAATGCTTGGAAAAAGCATCGATTGGGAAGGTAGCCTCGAGGCTTCCGAGGCCGGTCACCGATTGAGTGGGCAAGTCGACCGTGATGGTCGTCGTTCGATCGAGTTGCACTGCCTGCATGAGCTCCTTGTGCACCTCGGGAGTTACCTCCACCGGAAGAAGCCCGTTCTTGAGGGCGTTGCTCCGGAAGATGTCGGCAAAGCCCGTCGAAATGATCGCGCGAAAGCCCCAGCCCACGAGCGCCCACGGCGCATGCTCGCGTGAAGAGCCACTCCCAAAGTTGTGCCCTGCGATGAGGATCTGCGCTCCCTGCGACTCGGCGTGGTTGAGCACGAAGTCTTCTCTATGAGAGCCGTCCTCATGGTAGCGCCAGTCGGAGAACAAGCTGTCGCCGAGGCCGTGCTTGTCGGTGACTTTGAGAAACCGTGCCGGGATGATCTGGTCGGTGTCGACGTTGTCCGCATTGAGCGGAACGGCGTGGGATGTCAGTGTCGTGAATTGTGCCATTGCTTTGTCCCTCAAGAAAGTAGCAAGCTCCGTGGGTCGGTGACTTTGCCCGTGACCGCCGCCGCGGCCGCCGTGAGTGGGGAGGCGAGGAAGGTACGCCCGCCTTTGCCCTGGCGACCCTCGAAGTTGCGGTTCGAGGTGCTAACCGCATATTGCCCCGGCTGCAGGTTGTCGCCGTTCATGGCGATGCACATCGAGCAGCCCGGCTCACGCCATTCGGCGCCAGCGTCTCTGAAGATCTGGTCGAGCCCCTCCGACTCGGCTTGAGCCTTGACGTCCTGCGAACCTGGAACCACCAGGGTCCGCACCCCATCCGCGACCTTTCGACCGCTGAATATGCTTGCCGCCATTCGCAGGTCACCTATCCGGGAGTTCGTGCACGAGCCGATGAAGACCACGTCGATCTTCTTGCCAAGTAAGGGCTCGTTGGGCGCGATGTCCATGTAGAGCATCGCCTTCTCGAACGCGACCTGCTGAGAGAATTCGTCGAGCGAGTCGAGGCCAGGCACCTTGCCATTGATGCCCATCCCCATGCCAGGATTGGTCCCGTAGGTGATCATCGGCTCGAGCTTGCTGGCATTGATGACGACTCGCTTGTCGTACTTTGCGTGCTCGTCGGTTTGCAGGCCGCGCCAGCGCTCGACGGCCGCGTCCCACTCGGTGCCTTGTGGGACTCGGTCACGGCCCTTCATGTACTCGAACGTCACGTCGTCCGGAGCTATCATCCCGGCGCGTGCCCCCGCCTCGATGCTCATGTTGCAGACCGTCATCCGACCTTCCATGTCGAGCCCGCGAACGGCAGCGCCCGTGTACTCGATGACGTACCCGGTGGCCCCGTCCATCCCCATCTCCGCGCAAAGAGCTAGGATGATGTCCTTCGCGGTGACTCCAGGCATCAACTGACCGTCGATCCGAATCTCTAGGGTTTTGGGCTTTCGCTGGAGCAGACATTGGGTGGCGAGAACGTGCTCGACCTCGCTCGTGCCGATTCCGAACGCGAGCGCTCCGAACGCTCCATGCGTCGAGGTGTGGCTATCGCCGCAGACGATCGTCTGGCCCGGTTGCGTGAAGCCTCGCTCGGGGCCGATGACGTGCACGATCCCGTTATACGGGCTGTCGAGCCCGAAGAGCTCGATCCCGAACTCCTCGCAGTTCTTCTCGAGTTGTCGTAGCTGTGCCTTGGATTGATCGTCGATGATGGCGAGCGACTTCGGTAGCGTCGGCGTTGAGTGGTCCATCGTCGCGACCGTCCTGTCGGAACGCCGCACGCCAATGCCACGTTCTCGAAGCCCGGTGAATGCCTGTGGCGACGTCACTTCGTGGATGAGATGCAGGTCGACGTAGAGGACCGCCGGTCTGTCCGGCTCCTGAACGACGACGTGCTCGTCCCAAACTTTCTCAAATAGGGTTCTTGGTTTCATGATCCGTCACTACGCAGCGCTTCCTGCTGCATGGCTGTCCTTGTTTGTTCCTTCTTTTAGAGCGAGGATGCGGTTGATGGCCCCGAGGTAGGCCTTGGCGCTGGCGACGATGACGTCGGTGTGAGCGCCGTGTCCGTGAAACACCCGTGCGCGCGAATGTTCGGATTGTGGGTTCAGCTGGTCGGTAGCGAGGTCGTCGTCGTGCGGAACGACGCGGACGCTCACCTCGCCGAGCGCGTCGATGCCCTCGGTGACCGACTGCACAGTGTACTCGAGCAGGGTGCAGGGAACGTGCACGAGCTGCTGGACGGCCTTGTACACGGCATCAACCGGGCCCGTGCCCACTTCTGCCGCGGTATGGGTCTCCCCATCGGGGCCGGTGAGCTTGACCGTCGCGGTGGGCATGCCCGTGCCGCACCCGACTTGGAGCGCATCGAGCTTCCAGTACTCGGTTGGCTGGTAGAGCTCATCGCTGACCAACGCGACCAAGTCGGCGTCCGTGATCGACTTCTTTTTGTCGGCGAGCTCCTTGAAGCGCGCGAAAGCTTTGTCGAGGCCGTCGCCTGACACCTGATAGCCGAGCTCGGTCAAACGGTTTGCGAACGCGTGCCGCCCGGAGTGCTTGCCGAGAACCAGCTGAGTCTTGCCAGCACCGACCGTCTCGGGGCGCATGATCTCGTATGTCTCTTCGTGCTTCAGCATGCCGTCCTGGTGGATGCCCGCCTCGTGCGCGAACGCGTTCGCTCCCACGATGGCCTTGTTGGGCTGCACGATCATGCCGGTTACCTTGCTGACCAAACGGCTGGCACGGGTGAGCTGGGTGCTGTCGATCCGGGTCCTGATCCCATAGAGGTCGTGACGCACGTACAGCGCCATCACGATCTCTTCGAGCGATGCGTTCCCTGCGCGCTCGCCGATCCCGTTGATCGCGACCTCGACCTGCCGTGCCCCGTTCATGACCGCGGAAAGGCTGTTCGCGACCGCCATCCCGAGGTCATCGTGACAGTGCACGCTGATCACAACGTTTTCGATGCCGGGTACATTCTCGCGCAGCATGGCGATGCGCTCGCCAAACTCCCGAGGGATCGTGTAGCCAACCGTGTCCGGGATGTTGAGCGTGCTCGCCCCGGCCTCGATCGCTGCTTGAAGCGTATCGTACAAGAACTCCATTTCGGTCCTGCAGGCATCCTCCGGGCTGAACTCGACGTCCTCGCAGAAGCTTCGAGCATGGCTGACCATCTCGGTGATCTTCCCGAGCACCTGGTCCTTGGTCATGCGGAGCTTGTGCTCCCGATGGATCGGCGACGTCGCGATGAACGTGTGGATCCGAGCGTGCTTTGCAGGAGTCACCGCCTCGGCTGCCTTGTCGATGTCGGACTTGTTTGCTCTTGCGAGGCTGCAGATGGTCGGAGGCTCCGGCATTGGCCTCCCCTCGACCCCGGTCACGCCGACCGCCTCGGCGATCGTTTTCACCGCCCGCAGGTCTCCGGGCGAGGCTGCCGCAAAGCCGGCCTCGATGATGTCCACGCCAAGCCGCGATAGGGTCTTCGCCACCTCTAGCTTTTCGACCGACGTCATGGTGGCGCCCGGCGATTGCTCTCCGTCTCGGAGGGTTGTGTCGAATATCCTAACGTGTTCGGGTTGCATGGCTCTTTCTCCTAGTCTCCTTGTTTGATTTCTACCGGGTCGACGAAAGGCATCATCGACCGGAGCTTGGCGCCGACGTTCTCGATCGGCTGTTCTTGCTCTGCGCGGCGGATCGCATTGAACTTCGGCCGGCCCTTTTTGTTTTCTTCAATCCAGCGCTTCGCGAAGCTACCGTCTTGGATCTCGTCAAGGATCTGCTTCATCGCCTTCTTGCTTTCATCACCGATGACGCGAGGGCCGCTCACATAGTCTCCCCACTCGGCAGTGTTGGACACCGAGTAGCGCATATAGTTCAACCCGCCGCGATACATGAGATCGACGATGAGCTTCAGCTCGTGGAGGCACTCGAAGTAGGCGAGCTCTGGCTGGTAGCCAGCTTCGACCAAAGTCTCGAAGGCTGCTTTCACCAGCTCGGAGGTACCGCCGCAGAGGACCGCTTGCTCGCCGAAGAGGTCGGTTTCGGTTTCTTCCGTGAAGGTCGTGTTCAACACGCCGGCGCGCGCGCAGCCGATTCCCGCCGCGTATGACATCGCCAACGCGTCTGCCTGGCCAGTCGCATCCTGATGGAGGGCGAGAAGGGCAGGCACGCCCCCGCCCTCCTGGTAGGTCTCGCGTACCCGATGCCCCGGGCTCTTCGGGGCCACCATCGTGACATCGACTTCCTTCGGCGGCTCGATCGTGCCGTATCGGATGTTGAAGCCATGCGCGAACATCAGCATGTTGCCGGCCTCGAGGTTGGGCGCGATATGCTCCGTGTAGATCGCCGGCTGCGCCGTGTCGGGCGCCAGGATCATGATCACATCGGCTTCCTTCGCCGCGTCTGCCACCGATTTTACGGTAAGACCAGCTGCCTCGGCCTTTGCCTTGCTCTTGCTGCCTTTTTGCAAGCCCACACGGACGTTGACGCCGCTCTCTTTCAAGTTGAGCGAGTGCGCGTGGCCCTGCGAGCCGTAGCCGATGACCGCGACCTTCTTGGCTCGAATCAACGAGAGGTCCGCATCCTTTTCATAACGAATCTGAGTCATGGGTTTCTCAATTCTCCAAATGGGGGTTAAGCCGCTGTCGAGCGGGAGGCAGGCACCGTGGGGTGAGCGAGATCGTGTTCTTCGACGCCACGAGTCATCGCGACCGTCCCGGTCTGGACCATCTCCAAGATGCCAAAGGGCCGTAGAACCGAGACGAGGCCATCGACCTTGTCCTGCGGTCCAGTGATTTCTATCGTGACTCTCTCGGGCGACATATCGATCGCCCGAGCGCGAAACACATCGCAAATTTTCAATATTTCATCGCGCTGCCGGCGCTCGCACTTGACCTTGACCAGGGCGAGGACGCGGCTGATCGACTGCTTGTGGGTGATGTCATCGACCCAAAGCACGTTGACCATCTTGTAGAGATTGGCCTCGATGCGCTTCGCCTTGTCTTCATCCGCATCGCAGACGATCGTCATGCGCGAGACTCCCGGTTCGTGCGTGGCTCCTACGTTGAGCGAGTCGATGTTGAAACTTCGGCGTCGGAACAACGAAGCCACTCGGTTCAGCACACCTGGTTTGTCTTCCACGAAGACAGCAAAAGTTCTTTTGACGCTCTGGGACATCACTCGTCCTCCCCGGTCTCGAAGATGGGATTGTGTTCATGCTCGTCCGCCTTGTGGGGGCGCTCAATCATGTCGTCCAGGTTCGCTCCGGCCGGAACCATCGGATACACGGAGTCTTCTTGCTCGACCCGGAAGTCGATCAAGACTGTGCCTTCGGTCTCTTCGGCTTTCAGGACGGCAGCTTCGACCTCGGAGCGCTTCTCGACACGGATTCCAATCAGCCCATGAGCCTCCGCGATCTTCACGAAGTCCGGGCTGATCAACGGTGTCGCGACGTAGCGCCCCCCGAAGAAGAACTCCTGCCATTGGCGAACCATGCCGAGGAAACCGTTGTTGATGATCGCGACGTTCACCTTGATGCCTTCCTGTGCGCAGGTGGAAAGCTCCGCCTGGGTCATTTGAAAGCCGCCGTCACCGCAGATGATCCACACCGAGTCCTCGGGCTTGGCGAACTTGGCGCCGATGCCGGCGGGCAACGCAAAGCCCATCGTCCCAAGGCCGCCGGACGTGATCAGCTTCATCGGGTAGTCGTGCTTGTAGTACTGCGCCTCCCACATCTGGTGCTGGCCGACATCCGTCACGATGAGCGCCTTGCCTTCGGTATGGCGATAGAGGTCGTGGATGACGTGAGCTGCGAAGAGCTTGCCCATGTCCGGGAGGTTCTTGATGTCGTGAACCGACGAATCGCCTTTGATTTCATCGATATGGGCGAGCCATTCTTCCCGGTCGCATTTATCGACGTGGGGCAGTAGCTCATGCAGCACTGCGCGCACGTCGCCGACGATCGGGACGTCGACGTGGACGTTCTTGTTGATTTCAGCCGGGTCGAGCTCGATGTGGATCTTTTTCGCGTTCGGAGCGTACGTCTTCAAGTTGCCCGTGACGCGATCGTCGAAGCGCATGCCGACGGCGATGATCAGATCCGAATCCTGGATCGCCTTGTTGACCCAGGTTTCTCCATGCATGCCCATCATGCCGAGGTTGCGCGGATGGCTAGCGGGGAAACCGCCCAGGCCGAGCAAGGTGCACGCGACGGGAATGTTGGTCTTGTTGACGAAGTCCAACAATGCGCCAGTGCCCTGCGACATCATGACGCCGTGGCCCGCAAAGAGGATGGGGCGCTTGGCGTTTTGGATGAGCTCCACTGCCTCTTCGAGCTGTTCGGCGAGCGGCGCGTAGTCGGGGCGGTAGCCGGGCAGCACGATCTCGTCGTCACTCCATTCGAACACACAGCTCTGTTGTTGCGCGTCCTTGGTGATGTCGACGAGCACCGGGCCCGGGCGACCAGAGCGCGCGATGTAGAAAGCTTCGCGAATCGTCGGCGCGATCTGTTCGGGCTTGGTCACCAGGTAGTTGTGCTTGGTCACCGGGATGGTGCAGCCGGTGATGTCGGTCTCCTGGAACGCATCGCTTCCGATCAAGTGCGACGGCACCTGGCCGGTGACGCAGACGATCGGGATCGAGTCCAGCATGGCCGTGGCGATTCCGGTCACGAGATTGGTGGCACCGGGACCCGAAGTCGCGATGCACACCCCGACCTGACCCGATGCCCGCGCATAGCCGTCGGCCATGTGTGACGCACCCTGTTCGTGACGCGTGAGCACGTGGTGGATGGGGTACTGAATCATCGCATCGTAGGCAGGCATGATCGCCCCGCCCGGATATCCGAAGCAGACCTCGACCCCCTCGCGCACGAGCGATTCCCAAATGAGACTGGCTCCGGTAAGCGATTCGCCGATGCGATTTTTGAGCTTGGGATTGGCGGGTGTCACGACGGTCTCCTCGGTGGGTAGCTCGCTCCAACTAAACGATTCGGAGCGGCATTCAAGCACCGAAGCCAGATAGCTGTAGTTTTGTGCTGTGAGTGCTTTTTCATGGGGCCTTGGTCAACAAAAAAAGCCCCCGCATGCGGATGCGGGGGCCAGAAACTAAGTGGGTTGGTGAGTTGGGTTGGTCTGGTCCCCGCCTATGACTGCGTAACTAGCAGAAGGCCAATAATGAGGCTGACTACAACTACAACACCACCGACCAGGCTCGCGCGGTACGCGTCGATCTCGATGCTCATAGCTGTGGCCTTCTGGACCATGGTCTCGCCATTCTGTGTTGAATACCCCCCTGGGTCAAGAGGACACCCGTTTTTGCCGCTCCTCGAGGTCGATTGCGACCGTCTTTTCGGTCGCTTTGCTCGAGATGGGTTCCTTGGCGGCTTCGATCTTGGGGCCAAAGGATTCCCACCAGCCTTCCGCGTCGGCCCTGGTCCACTGTTCCACTTGCAGGTTGTCGAGGGCGTCGGCCAGCTTTTGCCCCGTGGCAGGCCGGTCGGCTTGCGACTTCGCCAAGCATGAAAAGATGAGTTCTTCGAGCCCAGCAGGGATCTCCCCGGGGCACACCTCGGAAAGAGGAATCGGCTTCGTGTGTAGATGGTGCATGCATACTTCGATGATCGTCTTTCCTTCGAACACGTGCCGCCCCGACAACAGGTAGTATCCGACCGCACCGAGCGCGTAGATATCGCTTCGCGCATCGATGCCCTGCGGATCCTGAATTGCCTCCGGGCTCAAGTAGTGCGGTGTACCTTTGATCGACAGCGTGTTCGTGCGCTCGAGCTCATCGACGGTGCCGAGATTCTTCACGAGCCCAAAATCGAGCACCTTCGTGACATCGCAGACTCCGCCCTGCCGTGCCAACATGATGTTGCTCGGTTTGACGTCGCGATGGATGAGCCCGACATCATGCGCTTCGTTGAGTGCCAGGGCCGCGTCTCGTAAGACCCGAACGACGCGCTCGATAGGTTGTGGGCCGCCGGCTTCGACGACCTGCGTGAGCGTCGCCCCGCTGAGAAGCTCCATCGCATAGTAGAACAGCCCATCGGGGGTGCGACCGTAGTCGTAGATGGTGACCGTATTCGGGTGTGTGAGTTTTGCGGTGAGCTGGACTTCTCGGCGGAACCGACTGAGAGCGTCTGGGTCCGCGATCTCCGGCCTCAGTAGCTTGATCGCGGTCGGCCGTTTGAGCATTCCGTGGGTCGCTTCGTAGACGACGCCCATCGCGCCCTCGCCGAGCTTTCGCTCCAGTTGGTATTGGCCAAGGCTCTGGATGTCGCTCACCTCTTCGCGCAATCGGTGAATGACGCGGGATGCGAGGCTCGCGAGGCCTACCGTCAGCGTCCACCACATGAGCGTAATCACCAGCTGGGATCCGGCTACTCGATACTTGGAGATCCCTGTGTCGTAGTACCCGAAGCGGCGCCAGATGCTCAGATCCACAGTCAGGTAGTGCGAATACATGGCAGCAACGAGTGGGATTCCGATCATGACTCCGAGAATTGCGGTGCGCCTTGCACTGCTCGGCACGAACACACTTCGCGCAAACAGCATCAAGGCCAAGATGAACGCCGTGATGGTGTCGGCGCCGACCTCCGGGCGGATGTTCATCCCCATGCCGATGTAACCGAAGCTCGCCGTCAAGAGTCCCGTATACTCGACGACTCCGATCGTCCTCAGCTTGAGATCGCCGCGCCGACAGATGAGCCAGATGGCGAGCATCGGCAGGATGGACAGCGCATGCAGGATGAAACTCGGGTTCTTTAGCTCTTCATCGATGAAGCCGAACAATATCCCGAGGATCGCGCGAAACAGGAGGGCGGTGCCACCGAGGAGCATCCCGATGAGACCAAACGCCGCGACACGTTTTTGAAGAAACGCCCGTGCTGCCGGGTCCGAGAAGTAGGTGCTTCTAGTGGACACTGGTTCTGCCTCCTACACCCATTCGCGAGGGCGATCAATGATCGCTACACTCGGAGTTTGTAACCGCGCTGAAGGAGGATGCTCGCCGCGGTGAGCAGCACCACAAACGAGATCAGGACCACGATTGCACTCACCACAGGCGACACGTCCGCGACACCGAGGAAGCCGAAGCGAAGGCCGTTGATCATGTAGAACAGCGGGTTGAGACGGCTGATCGAGTTCCACGGTTCGGGCAATAGGTCTATCGAATAGAAGACGCCTCCGAGGAACGCTAAGGGTAGCAGCACGAAGTTCGGGAAGATCGCGAGGTGATCGAACCTCTCGGCCCACAACGCAGAGACGATCCCCAGTAGCGCAAAGGTCGCGGGGACGAAGATCGTGAAAAAGATCGACCACCCCACGTTGTGTATGGGGAACCATGTGAAGAAGAGCGCCACCACGAGCACTAACACGCCCGTGATCACCGCTCGGCACATCGCCGCTCCCACATATGCAAGCAGCATTTCGGTCGCTCCGATCGGCGCGACCAACAGATCTGTAATCGTGCCGTTGATCTTCGACTGGAACAGACTCGACGAGGTATTCAAGAACGAATCGCGAACCAAGGTCATCATGACGAGGCCTGGCACGACGAACTGGATGTACGGGACGCCCGAAATCTCCTTGAGGCGCGAGCCCAGGGCGACACCGAACACCAAGAAGTAGAGGCTCGTGGTGACCAAGGGGCTGAGCACAGTCTGCATCCACACCTTGCTGAACCGCCGAATCTCCTTGATGAAGAGCGTTTTGAGGGCGATGCGGTTCACGCGACGTGCCTCCCGTCGGCGCGGCGGATCAGCTCAACGAAGATGTCCTCGAGGGACCGCCCGTTGTGGCGCTCGAGAAGGCTCTCGCGGCCTTCGACGAGCAGCAGCTCGCCTTTGTGGATGATCCCGATTCGGTCTGCAAGTTGCTCGGCTTCTTCGATATAGTGCGTCGTGAGCACAATGGTGGTCCCTGCCGCCCGAAGGTCTTCGACTTCCTGCCAGAGCTCGCGCCGAAGCTCGACGTCGACCCCGGCGGTCGGCTCGTCGAGGAACAAGAGCCTGGGCTGATGGACGAGCGATTTCGCTACGAGCAGCCGTCGTTTCATGCCCCCCGAAAGCGTTCGCGTGTAGGCGTCTCGCTTTTCGTCGAGGGCGAAGGTTCGCAGCAGGTTCTCCGCTCGTTCGCGATTGGGCTCGACCCCCATCAAGCCCATCTGAATCATCAGGCTTTCCAGCGGCGTGAAAAACGGGTCGTAGTTGATCTCTTGCGGGACCAGCCCGACGAGGCGACGTGTCGTTCGAAAATCGCGCAGCGTATCGAACCCCAGTACTTCGATCGTGCCCTCGCTTTGCTTTGCCAGTCCGGTGATACAGTGGATCAAAGTCGATTTGCCGGCTCCGTTCGGCCCGAGGAGGGCGAAGATCTCCCCCTCGTAGACTTCCAAGGACACGTCCTTGAGGGCGGTGAACTTGCCGTAGCGCTTGGTGATGTGGCTGCAGCGGAGGACGGACGGCTTCATCGGGCCGGACTATAGCGACGTACTCCGTGATAGCCAGGCTATCCCGGCGCGTGGCGTAGATGAAACGACTTCGGCCGGGTCAGTTGCGCGTAGCCCAAGGTCGACAGGCTGCACCCACGTCCCGAGTCCTTGACGCCGACCCATGCGAGCTCGGGGTCGAGGTAGTCGCAGCGGTTCATGAACCAAGTTCCGGTCTCGACTCGGTTTCCGATCTCCTGTGCGTGCTCGAGGTCGTCGGTCCAGACCGAAGCGGTGAGGCCATACTGGCTATCGTTCATCAAGGTGACCGCCTCGACATCGCCAGCCACCGACATGATGCCGATCGCAGGCCCGAACGTCTCTTCGCTCATGATCCGCATGCGGTGGTCGACGTCGAGGAGAACGGTGGGCGGCATGTACGGGAGCCCACGGTTGCTCTCGGGGAAGTCGCCTGCGTCGAGCAGTGACCTGGCGCCTGCTGCAATGGCCTCGTTAATCTGTAACTGAATGGCCTGGGCGTTGCGGACCCGAACCACTGGGCCGAGCGTGGTGGCGGAGTCGCGTGGGTCTCCGAGGACCAGCTTTTTCGTTTCCGCGACAAACGCCTCGATGAACGGGTCGTAGACGTCGCGGTGCACGTAGATTCGTTCGATGCCACAGCAGGACTGGCCCGCATTGTAGAAGGCGCCATCGACGAGGCCCGCGGCGGTCCTTGCGATGTCCGCATCTTGGCAGACGTACGCTGGGTCCTTTCCCCCGAGCTCGAGCCCAAGTCCGATGAATCGGTCCGCGGCCGCTTGCTGCACGGCGCGGCCCCCTTCGACCGACCCGGTGAACGCTACAAACGCCACTCGCGAGTCGGTGATCACGTCCCGGACGCGGTCGTGGTCGAGATACAGAACCTGAAGCACGCCTTCGGGAAGCTTCGCTTCGACCGCGGCATTTGCGATCCGTTGGGCGACCAAGGGTGTCTGCTCCGAGTGTTTGAGGATGACCGTATTGCCCGCCACTAGCGCTGGCACGAGCGCGTTGACCGAGGTGAGCCACGGATAGTTCCACGGCGCGAGCACGAAGACGACCCCGAGAGGCTCGTGGCGAATGAAGCGGGTGAAGCCCTCCCGTTCCTCGAGGACGACGTCTGCCAACGCGCCGGGTGAAAGCTCGAGCATCGTTCGGCCTCGCTCGAGCCATCCGCGCACTTCACCGCCACCATCACGGATCGGTCGCCCGATTTGCATGGTGAGCTCGTGGGACACGGCGTCGGTATCCTCTACCGCGAGCTCGACGAATCGCTGGACGCGCGCTCTGCGTTCGTCGAGGTCGACGCGGCGCCACGCCTCGAATGCCGACTCTGCTTGCTCGAGCGTTTTTCCGATCTCGCCTCGGGTCGTTAAATCCCGTTCGAAAACCACGCTTCCGTCGACGGGTGAGACTGTTCGAAAGCTATCGGCCATGTGCCTAGCGTTTCGCAACGCATCCCCGCCGTCAATCCGGGCTTGCGCCCTCGCGTTTTGCGGGGCACGAGAGGCCAATGGCAGTGCCCAAGCTCGAGGGGAAGGTCCTCATCACCGGCGCCAGCGGCTTCATCGGCGGTCGCTTGCTCGACGCTCTTTTGGAGTCCGGCAGCGATGTCGTCGCCGTGCGCCGATCCGAGTCCCCGCAGTCGGATCGGAGCCGTTCGGTCACGGCGGACTACGCAAGTATCGCGGAGCTCGAGCAATTGATGGAAGCGGAGAAACCCGACTATGTGCTCCACGTCGCCGGGGTTACCAAGGGTCGGAGCTACGAGGACTTTTGGCGAGGCAATGTCATGCCGACCTGCAATCTCTTGAGCGCCCTCCGCCGCGTGCATCCCGGGCTGAAGCGCTTCGTGTTGGTCTCATCGTTGGCGGCCTATGGGCCGTCGAGCCTTTCGCACCCGCTTCAGGAGTCGGACCCACGACGACCGATCGAGCACTACGGCAAGAGCAAGCTCGAGGCCGAGCAAGCGGTCGAGCAGGAGAGCGCAAGCACTTTTTGGACCATCGTGCGCCCGGCAGGGGTCTACGGGCCTGGCGACGTCGACTACTTCAACCTGTTCAAGAGCGCTGCACTCGGCTGGAACGCGTTTTTCGGCAATCGCCAACGAGAGATGTCTCTCATCTACATCGACGATTGCGTGCGCGGCATCCTTCAGGCAGCGCACCACCCAGCGTGCGTCGGGAAGGGCTACTTTTTGGAGACCCAGGAATCACTCACATGGGAGGAGCTCCAGGATCAGATCGTTCGAATCGTCCAACCCGAGGTACGGACCCTCGATCTCCCGGAGCTGTTCGTATCTCTAGCCGCGCTCGGAGGCGAGATCGCCTCACGCTTTGACAAGAAGCCGAGGCTTCTCAATCTGCAAAAGGCCAAAATGGGCGCCCAAGACGCCTGGACGTGCACGGCCGCGGCAGCAAAAGCCGACTTTGGTTTCGACGGGGAGATCGATCTTGCCGAAGGGGTCCGGCGTACCCACGAATGGTATGTCGAAAACGAGTGGTATAAGGAGTCCAAAGCCGACGCGTGATCACTCCGCGGCTTGTTGCGTCTCTTCGTGCGACTGCGTCGAGAGCTTGCTCAAGAGTCGCTGACCGGTCGTCGTGATCTGGTCGTGGAGGTAGCGAGCGCGCGGTTCCGCCCGGTCGAGATGACGTTCGAGGACCTCGATCCGCTCGGGGTGCTTTTTGGCCTGCGCAAGGAACACCTCGGCGATCGCCGTTTCACCGAGAAGCTGAATCAGTCGCTCAGCGTGCAGCATTGCGTACGCAAAGTCGCGCTTCGGATCCCAGTTCTTCGTGAATTCCTCGGGCCAGTCGCTGAGCGGCTTGTCGCGAAGCCCCTTCATCTTGTTGCCCGCGGTCTTGAGGATGAGGTGCTGTTGTGCGCCGAGGGAAAGCGCCTGGAGGGCAGCGACACGTCGCTCGAGCGCGTCGCGGGCCGAGAGCGAGCGCCAGCGTGCCCGGGCCACGCGCCGAACGAACGCCTGAGGGTTCTTGATGATCGCACCGAGCGTGTCCTTCATCGCCATCAGTGCCTGAATCTGGCTCGTACCTTCGTAGATCGGCATCACGAGCGCGTCGCGGAGGAGCTTTTCGGGCAGGTATTCGGTCATGTACCCGTTGCCGCCGTGGATCTGAAGGGCGATCCGTCCATGCTCGACGGCATTTTCAGCGCCGAGGTACTTGAGGATCGGCGTGATGCGTCGCGACTTGCGCTGGTGCGACTTCAACTGTCGTTCGACGTTCTTGCGTTCGAGTTGGCTTAGCTCGCCGAACTCGAGCGCGAGGACCAGCTTTTGGGCCATCTCTTCGTGGAAGCCCGCCGTGACGGCCAATGCGCGAACGCCCTGGATGTCGGTCTTCATGCCTTCGAGGTACTCGGCGATTATCTCATGCTGATCGATCGTCTTGCCCATCGAGGAGCGCTCGGATGCGTACGAAACGGCGGTTCGGTAAGCCGACTCCGAAAGCCCTAGGCACTCGAAGCCCACGCCGAGGCGCGCGTTGTTCATCAGGGTCAGCATGTGTTTGAAGCCGTCGCCTCGTTTCCCGACGAGCTCCGCCGGCGCCTTGTCGAACACCAATCCGCAGGTGGCCGATCCGTGATGGCCGAGCTTCTCTTCGACGCGACTGATCTGAACGACGCGCTTCCGATTTCCTTCGGCGTCTTCTTCGTAGGTCGGCACGAGAAACATCGAGAGCCCCTTGAGCCCCGACATCGGGTCGCTTGGGTCGTCCTCCTCGGTGCGGGCGATGACGAAGTGATACTTACCGTGTCCCGAGGTGATGAAGATCTTCTCACCTGTCACGTACCAGTTGCCATCCACGTCCTGCTCGCCGACCGACCGGATCGCAGCCATGTCGGAGCCAGCATCGGGCTCGGTGATGTCCATACAGCCCCACGCTTCCCCTGCGGCGATCTCGCGGATCATCTTCTCCCAGCGGGTCTTCGTGATTCGCCCGGTCTTCGCGTCGATTTCGGAGGTTCCCTCCAACACGGAAAACACGAGCGCTGCCATCGCCATGCCGGCGTGGAAGCCGTGGTGAGCCATCACCGAGACATCCGCGCGCGCCATCAGCTCGCTGTTGATGAAATAGAGCATCATAGGCGCGTTCATCCCGCCGAACTCGCGGGGGAGGGGGAGGCTGTGAAGCTCGAGCTCCTTGATCTTGTCGAAGATCTCTCGAAGCCGATCAGGGAAGACGACCTCGCCGTCGACCAGCTCCACGCCCTTGGCGTCGATCTCCTTCTCGTAGGGCTTGATCTCTTCCGCCACGAACTCACCGAGCATCTCTGCGATCTCTCGGTAGAAAGCCACCGCCTCTTCGGTGTTCTTGTGGCCTTCGCCGTCAGCTTCTGCGAAATCGTGCTCGGTGATCCGAACCAGCGGATCCCAATCGATGCCCTTGTTGAAGTAGTATTGAAGGTCGTCGTTGTCTTTGAAGAAGTTCGCCATGGTTACCTCTCGGCGTCTTGGTCGGTGTACAGGCTCGAACGAGCCACCCGGGTCAGCTCGCGCACGTGGCGCTCGCGTGTGGTGCCTCGAACAGGGTCGTTCGGGAGAATCGCCTGCAGCGTGTCGATCACGGCGGTTCCCGATACCGCCATGGAAATCACTTGAATCGCGTATGCTTCGGGATCGACGTCGGCTTGCACCATCCCTTGGCTCTTGGCGCGCTCGAGCTGCTCCCCGAGAAGCTTGATCCACGGCCGCACGAACTCCTTCAAAAGCGCACGCATGTGCTCGGGTCGGTCGAGCGTTTCCCGCAGGATGAGCCGGGCACGGTCGGGGTCCTCGATGAAGAACTCGCTGAGCGCCTCCATCGTGGCGTCGAACCGCTCCTCACGGGTTGCCCTTAGTAGGAGAGACGGCAGCACGGCGTTCCAGTGCGCCAGCATCCCGCTGATCACGTTCTCCCGGAGCTCGTCTTTCGACTTGAAATGATAAAGAAGACTCGGTTTTCGAATCCCCACCGCGTCAGCGATTTCCTGCACCGATGTCCCGTCGTAGCCCCGGTCCGCGAAGAGCCGGGTCGCATGCGTCAGGATTTGATTCCGAACAGTCATTCTCTCTACCAGACGGTCAGACCATGCCTACCAAATGGTAGAGACGCAAGTCGTTGGTGTATGAATATGACTAAAGAGTCATGCTGGATAGCTGAAAATGACAAAGTTGTCATATGTACCGGACCATGGTGGACATTCAGCACCACCCGTAAAGCGACTTCGTCGCCACGGGGCAAGGCGCCAGGGTGGTAGAATGCCGGTATGTCACGCCTGGACGAGGCACTCCGCCGGTTTGACGAAGCGAACGCTCAGGATCCCAACAGCGAGACGGTGAACGGCCGACCGTGGCCTAAAGAGCTGGTCTACGGCCAACGCATGTCCGCGCGGCTTGCAGTACTCGATCCCGACGCCCCTGAAACCGTGAAGCTCGCGGCGAGGGCGCAGCACATCCGGCGCTGGGAAGTGCCGCGTGACAGCTATCCGGAGGGGAGGGCGGGGTATCTCAAATGGCGGACCGATCTGTACAAGCGCCATGGGGATATCGCCGGTGGGATCATGAAAGAGGTTGGCTACGAGGACGACTCGATCGACCGCGTGAAAACCCTGCTTCGCAAGCGGGGCCTCAAGACAGACCCCGACGTGCAGCTGATGGAAGACGTCATCTGTCTGGTTTTCCTCAAACACTACTTTCACGACTTCGCCAAGCAGCACGCCGAGGAAAAGCTCATTCCGATCGTCCAGAAAACCTGGAAGAAGATGACCGACAAAGGACACGAGGCGGCATTGAAGCTCGACTACGCGCCCGAAGACTTGGCGCTGATCCAAAAGGCGCTTAGCGAGCCTGATCCTAGAGCTTGAGCCGGCCTTCTTTGACGTCTCTCCAGCGTTCGGGGGTCAGCATCTCGTAGCCAGCGTTGGTGCGGACATAGAGATCGTCGGCTACGGCGACTGGGTCGACGCCGTCTTTTTTGAGCGAGGTCTTCTGGATTTTGAAGGTGCCAGTTTTTGCGAGGTTGTCCATCACGCGTACGAATCGCGGCTGCGCGTAGGGAGGCAGCTCGGAGACCACGCGCCAGAAGTCTTCGGGGTCGAAACCGTTAACCGGAACGATTGCCGCCAGGCCAGCCCGGCCTTCCATGTTCGGGACCGGTACCCCCGTGACGGTCGCTTCCGAGATCGCGTCGCTCTGACTGATGACGTCCGCGACTTCGGCTGTCGACACGTTCTCGCCCTTCCACCGAAACGTGTCGCCGATGCGGTCGACGAAGAAGTAGAAGCCGTCCTCGTCACGCCGAAGAAGGTCTCCGGTGCGGAAGTACTGGTCGTCCTTCTTGAACACATCCCGAAGGATCCTCTTCTCGGAGGCCGCCTTATCGGTGTAACCGCGGTACTCCATGCCACCGCTCGACACCTTTGCGATGCGGATCAACAGCTCCCCAGCCTCGTCGACGTCGCACGGGATGCAGAATCCGTCTTCGTCGCGGACGTGCTGTTCGTTCTCGACGTCGTAGCGAACCAAGCGATACCAACCGCCGAGACCGCCAAGGGGGATGCGGCCGACCGAGCCTTCGCGCCCGCTGATATTTCCGATGAACCCTGGTGCCTCGGTCGCACCGTAGAACTCGCGAATCTGGTCGATCGCGAAACGACTCTTGAAGCGCGGCCATACGTCCGGGCGGAGACCGTTGCCAACCGCGACGCGGATCGGGTTGGGGTTTTCTTTCGGATGAGGCGGAGAGTTGACCAGATACCTGCAAAGCTCGCCGATGTAGAGAACCGCCGTCGCGTTGTAGCGGTGCACGTCGTCCCAAAACGCGCTCGCGCTGAAGGAACGTCGGAGCGCTGTTGGCACGCGAGCGATGATACTGGACACCGCGCCCAACAGAAGGCCGCTCGTGTGGTAGAGCGGCAGGACACAGTAGAGCTTGTCGCCAGGCCGGTAGCCGAACATCAGCGGCCCGAACCCCGAACCGGCGAGGATCGCGCGTTCGTGCGACACCCGGCAAGGCTTTGGAAGCCCGGTGGTTCCTGACGTGTAGATGTACACGAAGTCGTCGCCTACGTTTACGGTGGCAGGTGGAAAGGCCGTAGCCGGCGCTTCAGCGAGTAACCCCGCGAACGGATCGTCGTCGAAGACGAGAATACGATCGAGTGCCTGACATAGCTCTTTGCACTCGCGAAGACCCGGCTCAAGCGTGTGGCTCACCAGGACGACTTTGGCGGTCGATACTTCGACGGCATGAGCGAGCGGCCGGCCCTGCAGATTCGTGTTGATGAGCGCTGCGGTAGCGCCCACGCGCGACGCGCCCAACACGGCGGCCATGTAGAAGGGGGAGTTTTCCGCCATCAAAGCGACCACGGCTCCGGGCCCAACGCCTGCGCCGGCGAGGACATGCGCGATTCGAGACGTGGCTAGGTCGAGCTCGGACCAGGTGAGATGTTCGTTGTCCATCTCGAAGGCGAGGTCGTGCGGTGCCTGCGCGGCGTTGCGCATTACGATGTCGAGAACGGTCGAAATCTTTTTCAGTCGGGTACGCAACAACCAAGGGACCGTCCCACGAAGGGCGCGTGGGCCGGCGCGCAACTCTTCGGCTACGGCGGCGCGCCACCATCTGGATGTGAGGCGTTCCAACATTGTCGGTAGTTTACGACCTCTGAGCGGGGATTCGAGCGCTTTGTTGGGGGTCTTGTGCTATGAAAGCGCCCCGTGTCGACCTGGATCGAGCTCAAGAACTATGCTCGCTCGAGCTACAAGCTCGCGGAGGAGGGAGACCACAGCTTCAAGGTCGTGTTCAAATACACGGGCGGTCGCCTTCAGGCGGTCATCGCGTCCCACTACGAGGCCATGGGCCGGATTTGGGTCGACTTTTCGTCCGCATGTTGCCGGGTCGACCGCATGGATCCGCGTGAGGCCCTCGAACAAAGCTTCAATCTTGCCGTAGGCGCCCTTTGCCTCGACAGCGATGTCTATGTAGTGCGCCACACTGTCCTCCTCGACGAGCTCACCGCCGACGACTTGCAGGTCCACATGCACGCCGTCGCCCGCGCCTCCGATCAAATCGAACG
>CAXMND010000128.1:0-4454 GCA_964194675.1 uncultured Coxiellaceae bacterium
TGTCCTGTTCATCGCGCACAATTTCAACGACCGTTTTCGCTTCTACTCGGAGCTCGAGCTCGAGCACGCGTTTGTCGCGGACAGCGACGGAGTCGCGATCCCCGGTTCCTTCCAAGTCGAACAGGCCTTCATCGACTGGCGTATCCTCAAGGGCGACAGCGAGGCCCTCTACGCGCGAGCCGGCGTCGTTCTGGTGCCGATGGGAATCATCAATCAATGGCACGAACCCCCGATTTTCAATGGCGTTGAGCGTCCGTTCGTCGACCGAGTGATCATCCCGACGACCTGGCGCGAGGGCGGCGCCGGAATCTGGGGAGAGCCAATCGAAGGTCTCCGCTACGAATTCTACGTGGTGGGCGGTTTGGACGCGAGCGGCTTCTCGGGCTCGAGCGGCCTCCGCGGGGGGCGACTCAAGGTCACGCAAGCGGTTCTCAATGGCCCAGCATTTACCGGCCGCATCGAGTGGGAGCCCATACTCGGCATGGTGGTCGGCCTCGCACCGTATTTCGGCCTTGCCGGTCCGAAACAGCTCGACGTCAACGTGAGAGTGAGCGGTATCGCAGCCGACTGGCGCATTCGCCGCGAAGGCTTTGAGTCGCGCGCTGTCTTGGCGTACTTCCACGTCAGCGACACGGACGCTCTGCGCACCATCCCTGTCGGGGAGCTCGAGCCGGTCAGTACCGTCGGCTCCGACCTCTTCGGGGTTTACGGCGAGCTCGGTTACAACGTGATCGGTTCGGTGGATACAGAGATGGAGCTGGTTCCGTTCGTCCGGCTCGATTACTACGACACGACCTTCGAAGAATCGAATCCCGTATTCGATCTGCCTGCATTCCTCGTCCCTACGGTCGGGTTCAGCTACCGGCCTATTCCCCAGATCGCGCTCAAGTTCGACTATCAGGCCCTTCTCGCCTCCTTCGGCCCGAGCGAAAATCGCTGGAACGTGGGCATGGGTTGGATGTTCTAGCTGCAAATTCTGCGTCAATTTCCGCTTGCAGCTCCCTACGGCTGCCCCTATCGTTGAAAACGAAGATGAAATGCGTTTTCAATAAGCCGGCCGCCCTGTTTGTTCTGACCTTGGTCAGCGCGAGCACGGCAGCGAGCGGCCATGCGCGGGTCTACTACAGCGTGCGCGGTCTCCTCGCCGAGCAGTTTCAGAAGTCCGACCGCGTCGACTACAAGCGTGTCCGACTCTCGGATGAACAACGCAACCAAATCCAAGCCCGCCTCGGCACCAAGATCGAAAAAGACGAGTACATCATTTACGTGGCGCACTCCGCGGCCGAAATCGACGGTTACGCCCTCTTCGATCGGGAGATTGGGCAACACGAGTACATCGACCTGGCGACCTTCTTCGACAGCGAAGGCCGGGTCACGCGCGTCGAGGTGGTCGCGTATCGCGAACCGTACGGCGCGGGGATCCGCTCCGAACGTTTCCGTAGGCAGTTCGTCGGTAAAGTGGCCAGCAGCGATCTGAAACCGGGATACGACATCGACGTCATTTCCGGGGCGACGCTTTCTACGCGGGCGATGGCCAAGGCCGTCAAACGCGCCTCCGTGTTGTTGCACGACATGGTGCTCCCCTCGTCATAGCCGCGTAGATGCAAGACTTCACCCGACCATCCGGCAGGCTGCGCGCCCTACCCTGGGGCGCGCGCGTCGTGTACTCGATTTTCTTGGCATTCACATTGCTCGGAATGGTCCTAACGGTGGTGCTCACCGACAACATGGTCGGGCTCGATATGAGCGGCGTGACTACCTATTACGAAGGGGAAACTTCGTCGGTAGAAGATCTGAAAGGCTACGGAGGCCCCGACCTGTTGCTACCCCCAGACGCCGAGAAGCTTGCCGCATTCGAACCGATGCCGCACAGAAAGCTCCTCG
This sequence comes from uncultured Coxiellaceae bacterium, assembly GCA_964194675.1. Classification (GTDB taxonomy): domain Bacteria; phylum Myxococcota_A; class Polyangia; order Polyangiales; family Houyiibacteriaceae; genus SG8-38. Next base: position 1,885 of record CAXMND010000128.1, read on the forward strand.
AGATCACGCATTTTCATTTGTTTTCGATGCCCGTGTACCTGCTGATCCTCAGTCACATCTTCATGCTGTCCCGTGCACGGACGGCATCGAAAGGCGTGTGGATCGGCCTTGGATCTATTGGGACGGCTCTTCACATCGCGGCACCCTGGCTCGCGGCAACCGGGTCTGCGGGCTCCGTGGCTGTGTACGCACTATCCGGCGCCGGACTGATGGTGAGCTACGGCATCATGAGCGCAGTGCCGCTGTGGGAAATGTGGCGGCCCTGATCTATTCCTGAGGATAACTCATTCGGACAAGGCCCCTTTGCTCGCGCTCGAAGTTCGCGATGTACAGATGGTTCTTCCCTGGGATGACCACCGCGGCGTCACGGAGCTCGGGTCCTTCGTGTATGGCGTAGTAGAGCGGCGTGGCGCCATCCGGGCTGAGCGCGAGGATGCCGGTCTCCTTCGGCACCGGTAGAAGCTCGAGCGGCAGCCGCAGCATCAGGGGTTTGATCCAAGGGTTCTTGTGTGCCCAGGTCAGGAAGCCGGAGCGTTTTCTGAAGAGACCGATCCATATGCGCCCCTGCGCGTCGCGATCCATACCGTCGGGCATCCCCGGCAACCCGGTCCAAACTTCCTCTGCCGTCCCGCCCCGTGGTCCCGCGAAAAAGAACCGTGTGATCGCGAAGCCGGGCGTCTGAGTCACCAACACCGACTCTTCTCGTGCATCGTCCGGCTGCGGGTCGATCAGGATCCCGTCGACGAAATGAAATCCGTCTGCCACGAGCCTCGTCTCACCCCTGTCGAGGTCGTGCCTCCACAGCCGACCGTTGTCTCCGAGGGTGATCGCTTCGCCGACCGCGCCCCCGCCCATTGAAGCGCCCTCGTATGCGATGGGCTCGGTGAAATAGATTCGCGTACCGTCGGCACTGACATCCAAATCGTTGCAAAACGCTAGGGGTCGCGCGTTGGTGGCATCGATCGCGGCCTGCATGACAGCCGGCGCATCCCCGTCCGCGTCGAGGAAAACTTTTCGGTGCCCGTCCGGAATTGCGGGAGTCATCGCGACGTCGGTCACGATGGGTGTGACCTCGCGCGTGGAAATCGTCAGCCGGTAGAGACCCACCCGCTCTTCCACCGGGTGATTCTCGCCGTGCAATCGCGACGCGCAGAAGTAGAGAACGTCATCATCACCGGGGGCTGCGCGGAGACCAGAGGGCATCAGCGAAACGTCCACGAAACGTTCCGCGGCACCCCCATCTAGCGGCACTCGCCAAATCCATCCGTCCATCCCCGACACGAACGCATCGCCATGTTCCTCCCGTAAGAACAGGTCGTCATGGCCTGGGACATCCGAGTTGATGCGTTCGAGCGCGCGCCCGAGTGATCCCGGAGCTGCCTCGACGGCTAGGATGGACTCCGGGGTGCCACCGAAGTCGATGGTCGGTCCGACTTTGAGATGACTGGGCGGCGCACTGACGAACCACCATGCGACGAGGAGCCCGATGACTACAAATAGAGTTGTCCTTCGACGTCGTCGCTCAGCCATGATTCCGAGGACTAGTTCTCTTCCTCTTTGGGGGCCTCCGGCTCTTCCGGTTTCTTCGGAGGCGACGGCTCACCGTACTCGTGGATGAGCTTCTTTTCTAGCTTGTCGAGGAGCATGCGTTCGATATAGCTCGGCATGGCCGGGATCTGGATGATAGCGCGAACCGAGCCGCCGCCTTGATCCTTGATGCGGATGAGCTCGACGCTTCCCGGATACTTGCGGCCGTCGTCCCGGTAGTCGAAGAGCAGGTAGCCGATGCTGTCATCCCGATCGCGAATCGGGTACCCCTGGTCGACACGGATCAAACGAACCGCAGCCCGCCAAACCTGGTCATAGCTGTGCCGATAGTCCTCGGTCTTCTTCGCCTGGCTGACGGCGGGCAAGAGGAGCGCAGCAGTCACGACGATGGCGGCCGAGAGCTTCATTCACGAAGACGCTACCGAAGCCCCGCCCACGGTCCAAAAAAAGGGGTGAGGGGGGTCGCTGGCACCGACACCGGCACTGTCGCTGGCTCCGACGCTGGCACTGGCGCGGACACTGCCGCTGTTTTTGCTAGCAGCCTCCGGCCGTGCAGGTCGTCTCGCACGATGTGGCGTCCGCCTCGCAGGTCTGCGTGCAGTTACCGCCGTCGCAGGTGATTGTGCAGCTGGCGCCGTTGTCGCACTCCTGGTCGCATCCGCCGTTTGGGCAGCTCACTGTGCAAACGACTCCGTTTCCGTCGCACTCTTGGTTGCAGTTGGTTTCCGCGCAGCCGATAGAGCAAGGCGTGTTCACGACGTCGCACCTGCACACTGGGCCGTCACACGTGGACGGCGTACCGCCGGTGCCGCCGGTCGCACCTGTGCCGCCGGTCGCACCTGTGCCGCCGGTCGCACCGCTGCCACCCGTCGCGCCGGTGCCACCGGTCGCGCCCGAGCCGCCGGTGGCGCCCGAGCCGCCCGTCGCGCCGCTACCGCCAGTGCCGGTTTCATCGTCGCCGCAACCGATCGCCAGTGGCATCAGCGCCAAGAGACCCACCATCACTAAACTTCGCATAATTC
>CAXMND010000129.1:0-15898 GCA_964194675.1 uncultured Coxiellaceae bacterium
GATCGAGATCGATCCCAAGATCGATCCGGCGGCGATGACGGCGAACGGACCCGAGACCGCGGCCGGGAACGAAGCGGAACCGAATGATGGCTAAGCTGCGCGTCCATAGGATGCGCGCCGACGCGGTGCTCCTGCGTTACGAGTCGAGCGGCGCGGCGGGGATGGACCTCGCCGCCTGCCTCGACGCCCCTATCACAATCGCCCCCGGTGGCCGTGCGCGAGTCCCTACCGGAGTGCGCATCGCCCTACCCAATGAGCACGAGGGCCAGGTACGGCCACGCTCCGGTCTTGCGGCGCGCCATGGCGTGACGGTCCTCAACGCACCGGGGACAATCGATGCGGACTACCGTGGAGAGCTCCAGGTCCTCCTGATCAACCACGGGTCTGAGCCCTTCGTGATCAGGCATGGCGACCGCGTTGCCCAACTCGTCGTCGCACCCGTGACCCAAGTGGAGATCGAGGCCGTCGACGACGAAGCTCACCTCGGCTCGACGGAACGAGGCCCAGCCGGCTTTGGCAGTACAGGGCGATAAACGGCTACAGCGCGCGGTCTATCAACTGGGCGATGGTCGTCTTTGGCGCAGCTCCGACGTGCTGGGCCACGAGCTCACCACCCTTGAAGACCATGAGCGTCGGGACGCCACGGATGCCGAACTTGGCAGCCATGCCGGGATTCTCGTCGATGTCGAGCTTGGTCACCTTGACCTTGCCGACGTACTCGTCCGCGAGCTGGTCGATGAGCGGCGCGATCTGCTTACACGGCCCACACCACACCGCCGTGAAGTCGACGAGCACGGGGGTCTCTGAGCTCAGAACCTCCGTGTCAAAGTTCAGGTCGTTTACCGCATGTACATTCGGACCAGCCATCTGCCCTCCTCTTGGGGGTTAGTCTATCGGACTAAGTAAGGACGCGATGGCAGGTTGTCAACGACCGACCGCCCCTGACTACCGCCCAAAACCCTTGCATGGTAAGCTTTTTTGTGGCCTAGGCCACACGCGTGGAGCCTAGCCAAGACGATGAAAAGCGGACTCTTTATCGCCACCGCAGCCCTGTACGGGATCGCATGCGTTCTCTATCTGGCGCTCTTGACGCGTGGCTCCGCATCGATGCGACGCCTTCCAGGCATCGTGTTCGTCTCCGCCCTAGGCGCACATCTCGCGTTTCTCACCTTGGAGGGGCCGCCGCCGGGGGACATCCCGTTGGCCGATATCGCGCAAATTCTCAGCATCTCGTCGTTTGGAATAGGGATTGCTTTCCTGCTGGCCTCCTATCGATTCGATGTCACCGTGCTGGGTGCCTTCGTCGTCCCGATCGCCCTGATGCTCTTCCTCGCATCGGGCCTCGGAAGCAGCTACGCCCCCGTTCCGCCCCGCGTGGAGTCCGCAGTGCTCACCCTTCACATCGGCGCGAATGTCCTAGGGCTGATCGCGTTCGCGCGCGCGTTCGGCGCGGGCGTCGCGTACGTGCTTCAAGAAAGGCTTCTTCGGCGGCGTCAATTGAGCGGACTTTTTCAACGCCTCCCTTCCCTTGATGTCCTCGACACCATGGGACTGCGGGCGGTGCTCACGGGGTTCCCGCTCCTGACGTTCGGGATGGTCACTGGCACATTCTGGCTCCTGCGAGCCAATGGTGCGGAGTTTTACGTCAGTCAGATGCTTGGCTTGCTCGCGTGGGCGATCTTCGCCGCCGTCCTCGTCCTTCGCGTCGCCGCAGGCTGGCAGGGGCGCAAAGCCGCGCTTGGCACGATCATGGGCTTCGTCTGCACACTGCTCGTGTTGGCAGGCTACGTCGTACGCGCGGCGGGCGGGAACGCGTGATGCGGGATTTCGTCGTTGTCGGTTTGTCGCATCGAACCGCACCGGTGGAAGTACGCGAACGCCTCGCGGTTGCGCCAGAACAACTGGAGGAAGAGCTCCGCGAGATCATCGCCAGAGGCCATTTTGATGAGGCACTGCTGATCTCGACGTGCAATCGAGTCGAGCTTTACGGCGTGAGCATGAATCCTACAGCGGCCGCCCAGAGCGCGAGAAACACGCTTGCTAGCCGCCTGCCCAATAGCACATCCGAAGATGTCTTCTACAGCGAGCGCGGCGTGGCCGTCGTGCGCCACGCGTTCCGGGTCGCCTCGAGCCTCGACTCGTTGGTGGTGGGCGAGCCCCAGATCCTCGGCCAGGTCAAAGAGGCATTTGACGCCGCCACGAACGCAGGTACCGCAGGCACACTGATCGGTCGCTGTTTCAGCCACGCGTTCTCGACCGCCAAGCGAGTTCGCAACGAGACCGGGATCGCCGAAGGCACTGTCAGCGTGAGCTCCATTGCATGTGAGCTCGCCAGGAAGATCTTCGGGAACCTCGACGGTCGGCGCACACTTCTCCTCGGCGCAGGCGAAATGGGAGAAGGGGCAGCTCGAAACCTCCGTCAAACGGGAACACAACTCCATGTCATCAACAGGAGCGAGGCACGCGCTGAAGCGCTTGCAAAGTCGTGCGGGGGTCGCGCAATTCCCTACGAGAGACTGACAACAGAGCTCGCCGAAGCCGACGTCGTCATCGCGTCGACCGCGAGCACAAAGTTCATTTTGACGCCCGAGCTTATGAAAGGGGTCGTTCGGAGCCGCCGACACCGTCCTTTGTTCATCATCGATATCGCCGTGCCCCGTGATGTGGATCCGCGGATTGGCACGATGGACAACGTTTTCGTGTACGACGTGGACGATCTGCAGCAGGTAGCCGAACAAAACCTCGCCGTCAGAGCACGCGAAGCAGCCCAAGCCGAGCGCATCATAGAAGAGGAAGTAGAGTCGTTCTTGAAGTGGCGCCGATCGCTCGAGTTGGCGCCAACGATCGTCGCCCTACGAAAACAGTTTGGCGACGTCGCGGACGAGGAGCTTCGACGAGCGCTCGGCCGGCTCCAAGGTCTGAGTCAGTCCGACCGTGCCGCGTTCGAAGCCATGGCGCGTTCGTTGGTGAACAAGCTGCTGCACCGGCCGATGATGCACCTCAAGGCTGGCGCCGAAGAACCAGATGGCGCTCAATTGATCGACGCGGTGCGTAGGGTTTTCGCGCTCACCGAGCACGACGACGCCGAAGGGAAAACCTCGATCGAGGCCGATGCCAACGTTAGGCAGCTGACGGCAGTCACCGCGCCCGGCCGCACGGGCGAATCGAAGTGAAACTCCGGATCGCTACAAGAAGCAGCAATCTGGCTCTGGTCCAGGCTCGCTGGGTTGGTCAGCAGCTCCAGGAGCATTTCCCCGAGCTCACGATCGAAGAAGTACACGTAGTCACCAAGGGAGATCGAGTTCAGGACCGTCCGCTCGCGCAGATCGGCGGCAAAGGACTGTTCGTCAGTGAGGTCGAAGCAGTAGTCGTTCGAGGCGAGGCGGATTTCGCAGTCCACTCCCTCAAAGACGTCCCGGGCGACGTCCCTCTCGCTGAGGGCATGGGTATCCTCAGCATTCCCGTACGGGAGGATCCACGGGACGTGCTCGTCACAGTCGACGGCATCGACCTCGCGTCCCTTCCGAGGGGGGCTCGGGTCGGCACGACGTCTTGCAGGCGCATCGTGCAACTCCAGCGAAGGCGCCCGGACCTCACCTTCGTCCCCATGCGCGGCAACATCGAAACGCGCCTGCGTAAGCTCCGAGAGGGACGTTGCGACGCAATCGTCCTCGCCGCGGCCGGCCTTTCGCGTGTTGGGTTGCTGGACCAAGTCCCCCACGAAGTGCTTTCGCCCGACCTGTGCCTACCCGCGGTTGGCCAAGGAGCTCTTGCCATCGAGGGTCCGCTCAGCAACGAGGCCCTGCAAGAGCAAGTCAGGGCGATCGAAGATTCGATCGCACGCATCGAGATCACGGCCGAGCGCGCGATGCTCCAAAAACTCGAAGGCAACTGCTATGCCCCAATCGCAGGTCACGCCACGATCGCCGACGCCCGAATCATGCTTGAAGGCCTCGTGACGTCGTACGACGGCGATCAACTGCTGACGGCCGCCTCGGACACTTACATGGATCCCGGCGCGCCCGATGCGATCGAGCGCGCACATGCTCTTGGAGAGGAAGTGGCCGTACACCTGTTGGAGCGCGGCGCAAAAGATCTAATTCGCCAGGCGGAGCTCGCTGCACTGCAAAGTCAGTTGACCACAAACTAGGTGATAGCGTGGGGGTAGGCGATAGCGTGGGGGCGGTGGGGCGGGACTAATTGACGGGCCGTAGGCCCGACCGGGATCAACCACGCGGCCGACCGTAGGCCCGACCGGGATCAACCACGCGGCCCACGGCATCACCTAGGTCTGCCAACGGAGAATGCGTCGCACGCCGTTGATGGAGCGCTGCAGCCAGATGTCCCCGCCGCTATGACCGGCGCTTGCGACATAGAGCGTCTCGCCCTCGAGGCACATCGTACGAACATCGATGTTCTGGCCATCGAGCGGTCTCGGCATCGCGCCCTCGAAGGTCACGCCGTCCACCAGGGGCGCAACCGCACCTAAAGCCTCGCAGAGCGATTCGTTCCCCGCACCAGCGACGAGCAGCCCATTGTCGATGGCGACAACCACCGCATCGAGCGCGCCATGGGTCCTCGAGTGCTCGAGTTGCAGGCACAGGGCGCGGTACGGGTCTTGGCTTCGTCGTGCGCGGCGTTCGATCATGAAGGGGCTCCGAGTGATGTAGGTGTATGTATTCTATTGTGCTACGCTGGCTAGGGCAAGGATTCTACAAAATCCAGCGATTTCAGTGAGATCGACATCCCAAACAGGACTGCTAGAGTCGGCTGCGATGAGTCTCGCGGACGTGCTCGGCAGTCACCGCGTGGTCGTGATCGTCGGCAGCGGAGGAGTCGGGAAGACCACGACGGCCGCCGCCATGGCCGTCCATGCTGCGATGGAGGGACGCAAGGTCCTCTGCCTGACCATCGACCCCGCGCGTCGACTGGCGAACAGCTTGGGCCTAGACGAAATGACGACGAGTGAGCAGGACGTCCCTCGCGCGCTCTTCCAAAGGTACGGGCTCGATTGTAAGGGCGCCCTATCTGCCATGATGCTCGACACGAAACGCACGTTCGACGCACTGGTCGAGAAGTACGCCTCGGACGAAGAAGCCCGCAACCGCATCTTGAACAACCAAATCTACCAGTACGTCGCAAGCTCGCTGGCAGGGACGCAAGAGTACATGGCGATGGAGAAGCTCTATGAGGTTCGCCAAGACAAAACGTGGGACCTCGTGGTGCTCGACACCCCACCGACCGCACATGCGATCGACTTTCTCACGGCTCCTGAGCGGCTGATCGACGCGATCGATTCGCCGGCGATGCGGTGGTTCCTTCAAGTGTTCGAGGGAGCCGGCAAGGCGGGTTTCGGTTTGGTCGGTCGCGGGGCGACGGTCCTGCTAAAAGGGATCGGCAAGATCACGGGACTCGAGTTCCTCGAACAAGTCGCGGAGTTCGTGAGTGGGATCAATGGGCTATTCGGCGGCTTCAAGGAGCGGGCCGAACAGGTCTCGGACGCGTTGAGGAGCCCGGAGGTAGCGTTCGTGCTGGTCACAAGCCCAGACCCCCTTGCCATCGGCGAAGCCCGCTACTTCAGTGACAAGCTTCAAGACGCCGGCATGAATCGCGAGGCGGTCGTGGTGAATAAGGTGCACCGTCTGCTCGAAGAACCCCGCATTTCAGCTGCTGAGCAGGTCGCTGTTCTTCGGGAGGCTTTGCCAGAATCGATCGACGCGGCCGACATCCAGCCGCGGCTCCAGCAGGCTCTTCACGACGAGAGGCAATGGGCCGCGGCCGATCGGACCGAAGTCGACCGACTGAGCACCGAAATAGGACAAGACACGCGGATTGTCGAAGTGCCCGCATTCGACGAAGATGTGCACGACATCGCGGCCCTTGCCAAAGTAGCCTCGTATCTAACATCAGCCGCCCAAGCCTGAATCATGCCGAACGACGAACCAGCCCCGTGGACCGCGATCATCTTGGCCGCCGGTGAGGGCACTCGGATGAAGAGCCCCCAACCCAAGATGCTCCATACGGTCGCGGGTCGTCCGCTGGTATCTTGGGTTGTCGGAACGGCCCTCGAGGCGGGAGCTGCAAGATGTTTGGTCGTGGTTGGGCACGGCCGCGCAGAAGTCGAAGGCGAGCTCGCGAAGACATTCGACGCACGAGCGGAGGTCGTGCTTCAGCTGGAACAGCGGGGCACCGGTGACGCGGTCCGGTGCGCCATGGAGTCGGACCCTGCGCTCTCGGGCCGGGTGGTTATCCTCTATGGCGATTGTCCACTTATTCCGGCAGGCCTGATTCGCTCGCTCGTCGATGCGTCTCGGACCGCAAAGACCAACCTGGGATTGGTCACTGCGACCCTAGCTGCCCCGGATGGCTACGGCCGCATCGTGAGAGATGAGACCGGCGCCGTGGCCCGGATCGTCGAGGACCGCGACTGCTCCGATGAAGAACGGAAGATCAGCGAGGTCAATCCAGGGCTGTACGACGTTGACGCGGTGTTTCTTCGGGATGCGATTCGCCAGCTGACACCAGACAACGCCCAAGGTCAGCTGTACCTCACTGACGTGGTCGAGCTCGCGGCGAGCCAAGGTAAAGTGGTGTCCGTTACGGCCGATATGGCGGACCTTATGGGCATCAACGACCAGCGTGACCTCGCGATCTGTGCGGCACGGCACAGGGGTCGCATCGCCGCAGCCCTCGCCCAGGACGGGGTTGCGATCACCGACCTCGACACACTCTACGTGGATGCCGATTGCGAAGTCGACGCCGGTGCGTCGCTGGGAGCGCAGGTCCACCTACGCGGAAAGTGTGTCGTCCGACAAGGGGCGTCGATCGACGTCGGCTGCGTGCTGACCAATGTCGTGGTCGAAGCCAATGCCCTGGTTTTGCCGTACACGGTGGCCACGGACTCGACGATCGGTAAGGGGGCTAGCGTCGGACCATTCAGTCATCTGCGTCCTCAGTCCCAGCTTGGACCGCGAAGCAAGGTCGGAAATTTTTCGGAAACGAAGAAGACGACCCTTGGCGAAGGCTCAAAGGTCAACCATCTCGCGTACGTGGGAGACGGCATCATCGGTAAAGGCGTGAACATCGGCGCCGGCACGATCTTCTGCAACTACGACGGAGAGCAAAAACACACGACCGTGATCGGCGATGATGTCTTCATCGGGAGCAACAGCCAGCTGGTGGCTCCGGTCAAGGTGGAGCGAGGCGCCTACATCGCAAGTGGCACGACGGTCACCCGTGACGTGCCCGAGGATTCGTTGGCCGTGGGGCGAGCCAAACAGGAAAACAAAAAGGGGTATGCTGCGCGTTTGAGGGCCAGGCTTCGGAAGAAGCGGTAATCGGCTAGGTAGAGTCCCGCCTTTTCGTACTCGTACGAGGGGGCGAAGGGCTTGAGACTAGGTGCAGTCTCCTAGAACTTGATGGTGAAGGAACCCCCCGCGGGATTCATGCTGAAGTCGAGGTCGGGACCTTCGGTGTGTGTATCGTAGTACTTGCTCGAGCACGCGATTCCGCGATAGCCCTCCCACGCCATGACAGCCTCGCGAGGTGCGGTCGCGTTGGCAAGCCCAGCCAGAACTGGCGGAACGACGTACATCCCGGCGGTCAAACCTTTGGTCTTGCCCGTCCACTGAGTGGCCTTGATCGTACCACCCACCACACCGAAGATCGTCGCTCCCACGACTCCCAGCGGCCCCGCGAAAAGCTCTTGGGCGGCGTTCGCCTTTTCGAGTGTCTCCGTGGCGTATCGCAGTTTGGCGCGTCTCGCTTCTTCCGTGCTCGCGTCTTTCTTGGCGATGCGTTTGGCGCCCCAGACATCTGCAGCGGGCAGCGCTGCGTGCATCAAGCCAGAGAAATAGAAGCCTGCCGCGAGGTAAGCGTATCCGAACTTGTCCCATTGTTGGTTGTCCCGGGCGCCATCGACGGCCAGATAGGTCGCTCCGCCACCGAGCGCGAGAAAGATCGACATCCAGGTGTAACGCCAGCGAGTGGCGTGCTTTTTGCCATCTTGGAGATCGCCCTCGATCTTGCGAATCCGGTATTGCACCTCGTCGTCTGACAGCTCTTCGATGCAGCTGAAGGCGTCCTGTGCGAGAGCCGCGCTCGGGGGGCTCAAGACCGCAAAGGCCAGCGCGAAACCGAGCCCCAGCATGAAAAAGTTCGATTTTCGATGATGTACAGCCACAACCTACCCCGCTTGCCAGGTGGCCGGGATAGTACGCAAAACCGCAGCAGACTGCGATAGTGATCCGCATGGCTAGCTACTTTTTTTCCACGGGAAATGCGTTCTTCGAGTGTAGCGATCCAGTCATACTACACAGCAGGAACGGGCGGCCTAGCGGCCCTTCTGCCCCTCGGCCAGCACCAAACCTCGACTGGTTCCCGCGACGCATTATGCTGTGAGTCGTGGATAGTGTGCTTTTTAAGGTCCTTATCACCGTCGTCGCCCTGTCGGTGCTCATCATCATTCACGAGGGGGGTCACTATCTCGCGGCCCGAACATTCGGAATGCGGGTCCTCCGCTACAGCATCGGTTTCGGCCCGACGTTGTTTCGTTACCAGCCGAAGGGGAGCCCAACGGTCTTTCAGGTCGCCGTCATCCCGTTCCTCGCATACGTGCAGATCGCCGGGATGAACCCCGCCGAGGATGTCGATCCAAACGACCCCGAGCTCTACCCGAACAAGGGTTGGTTCGCGCGCGCGACCACCATCGCCGCTGGGCCGATCGCCAACTACCTCACCGCATCGCTGATCGTGTTCGGACTCGGCGTGACGAACACGCTGCCGCCGCGGCAGCCCGCGGAACCGATGCAGGTGGCCGACGTCGTGCCTGACTCCCCCGCCGCGAAGGCCGGGTTGCAGGAAGGGGACATCATCGTCAAAGCAGGCGGGCAACCGATCAAGGACGTCGAACAGCTGATCGAAGCGACCGCGCCGCGCGCAGGGCAGCCCACCGAGTACGTCGTAGAGCGAGCGGGCCAGAAGCTTCCCCCCATGACGATCACCCCCGCCGATCGCGGTGGAAGAGGCCAGATCGGCGTGAGCGCGAAGATGACGCGCCTCTATCAAGACCTCGGCGTTTGGGATTCAGCCAAGTTGTCGATCGTGTTGCCGTGGCAAATGACCGTGATGCAGCTCGAGGGGCTGACCGACATGGTGAAGCGTCGGAGCACGGAAGGAATCGGCGGTCCCGTGATGATGGGTAAGATGGTCGCCGCGGCGGCCCAAGCTGGATTGCCGTCTTTCCTCTGGATTCTGATGTTCATCTCGGTTGCGCTCGGGATGTTCAATCTCCTACCCTTCCCTGCGCTCGACGGCGGTCGTCTGATCTTCCTCGGGTACGAAATGATCGCGCGCCGCAGGGCCAACGAGCAACTCGAGACGGCCATACATGCCTTCGGAATCGTGTTCCTTCTAGGCGTCATGGTTCTGGTCACCTACCGAGATATCTTCGGCTGAGCTAGCTTCCCACGGTGCAACCGGATGTCATCGTCGTCGGTGGCGGGGTGATGGGCTGCAGCGTCGCCTATCGACTCGCAAAGAACGACGTGCGCGTACTGGTCTTGGAGAAGAGCGTGCCGGGCGCCGAGGCTTCGTCCGCGGCAGCTGGGATCCTCGGACCGTCGGTCGAGTCTTTTCGAGACGCGTTCGCACTTCAGTTGGGGAGGCGCAGCCGCGAGCTCCACGCGGAGCTCGCCGACGAGCTAGATGACCTCCTTGGGATCGACGTCGGGTTTCGGCGTTGCGGCGTGATCAAACTCGCGTTCGACGAAGCGGAGCAGCTCGAGCTCGACACCCAGGCCTCAGCGCTCGCGGTCAATGGTGTTCGCGGTGAGCGGTGGACATGCGAGGACCTGCTCGAAGAGGAACCGTCGTGTAACCCGAAAGTGGTCGGGGCTCTGCACGTGGCCGAAGACGCCCAGGTGGATCCCAAGAAACTTCTTTCCGCCGTGGCGCTCGGCGCCGAACGCGAAGGGGCGGTATTCCGCACGGGCTCGACGGTGCGTGACATCGTCGTCGATGGCGATCGGGCGCGCGGTGTCACAGTGGACGGAGAGGTGATCGAAGCCGACCGGGTGGTGGTCGCCGCGGGCAGCTGGACCACTCTGATCCCGGGGATTCGTCTCGATGCCAACACGATCTATCCGGTGCGGGGTCAAATGCTCGCGACCCATACGCGTCCCCCGATCTTCCGCCGTATCGTATTCGGAGCGGGTGGCTACATAGTGACGCGCCCGGACGGACGCGTGCTCTGCGGCTCCACCGAAGAGCGGGTGGGGTTCGAGCGCGGCATCACCTTCGGCGGGATGGCTGAGGTCATTTACAAAGCCCGACGGATAGCGCCAGCCCTCACGAACGCCGCCGTCCAAGATCACTGGTCGAGCTTTCGACCCGGAACACCTGACGGTCTCCCCTTGGTCGGCGAGACTCATGTCGAACGGTTACTGCTAGCGAGCGGACACTACCGCAACGGGATCCTACTCGCTCCTTTGACCGCCGAGCTGGTGGCAGAGGCGATCGCTGACGAACCATTGTCGAAGGAGGCTCAGGCACTTTCGCCTCGAAGGTTCGAGGAGACGGCCTAGTGGTTACGACACGGGAAGATACGGTCACAGCGAACGGGCTTCGACACCACGTCATCGTCTGGAGCGACCAACCCGTCGACGTCGTTCTTTGTCATGGCTTTCTGGACATCGCGTGGAGCTTCGATGCCGTCGCGCGTGAGCTCGTCGAGGCGGGTCACGGCGTCGCGTCTTTCGATTGGCGAGGCCACGGACAAACCGAATGGATCGGCGCGGGCGGCTACTACCACTTCCCCGACTACGTCCTCGATCTCGAAGACTTGCTTCCACAACTCACCCACCACCGGATTCATCTCGTCGGTCATTCGATGGGAGGCAGCGCGTGTGCGATGTACGCAGCGGCTCGACCGGAAAAACTGCGCACCCTGGCGTTGATCGAGGGCATTGGACCGCCGGAGATAGAGCCTCTGGATCCAACCGCCCGTCTCCGCGCATGGCTAGACGGAGTCTCGAAGGCGCGCGGAAAGGCCCGTGCCCCGATGAAGGACGCAGCGGCGGCGTTGAGGCGGATGCGGTTTCAAAACCCGGAGCTGCCTGACGACCTCGGGCTCTTCCTCGTGTCGAAGAGCACCACGGCTGTCGAAGGGGGCCTTCAGTGGACCTTCGATTCGCTCCACAAGACGTTTTCGCCTCGCCCGTTTCAGGCCGATCTCTTTTCGCGCGCTCTAGGGGCGATCGCGGTTCCAACCCTAATCGTCGCGGGGGAGCATGGGCTCCGACTTCCCGACGAACAGGCACGCATGAACGAGATCCGGGATCATCACTTCATCGAAATCGGCGGCGTGGGCCACATGATACACTGGTTCGAGCCGCGACGGTTGTCGTCCGAGCTCGCAGCATTTTTCTCCGAGCATGGTGCTTGACCAGGTGTTTGTCTCGTGAAACGCTGGCCGCCCATGCGAGGCATTCTATTGGGTTCGGTCGTCGTGATCGGCGCGTTTTCCTTGCAAGCACTTGCGGAAGACGAGCGCCCGACCGAGGACGAAGCCCGACGGGCACGTGTATTTGCGACCGTTGGTGACGTGAAGATCACAGTGGGAGAGCTCGAAGACGGCATCAACAATCGCTCTCCATATGCGCGAAAGCGATTCGAAGATCCTGAGATCGTCCGCGAATTCGCAGACGGCCGCGTCAAGTCCGAGATTTTCGAGCAAGGCGCGGAACGCCTCGGCTATGCGAATGACCCGCGGGTCGCGGCCTTCCTCGATCGTACGATCATGCAGTTGTTCATCCGACAGGAGATCGAACGAGCAGAGCAGATCGAATCGATCACCGACGAGCAGGTCGTTGCCTACTACCAGGAGCACCCGGACGAGTTTCGAAGGCCCGAGATGCGCCGCGCGAGTCACATCTTGGTTGGCAGCAGACAAGAAGCCAAGGAGGTCATCACCGAGATCGAAGCGGGCACGAACAAGACCTTCGGTGCGATCGCGAAACAGCGAAGCCTCGATACGGAAACGAAGCTCCGTGGCGGCGACCTCCTCTACTTCACCAAGGATGGGCGAACGGTAGGCAGCGCGGACGACGCTGCGGTGGACGCGGCATTGGTGAAGGCGGCCTTCAGGCTCGAAGAAAAGAGCGACATCACCAAAAAGCCGATCGATGTCGGCGAAGGAAAATGGAGTGTGCTCCAACTGACCGCGATTCGCCCCGCAAGAGTCCAGAGCCTCGAAGACGCGAGCAGCGGCATACGGCGGCGCATGTGGCGGGAGGATCGGAAGGCCGCGCTCGACAAGCTTCTCAGCGATCTGAGGACCGAGCTCCAGCCGAAGACCTACCCGGAGCGCCTTGATGCGATCGTTCTCGCGGAGCCCGTCGGCTCGATCGATCCCCCAGACCAGTAAAAAGCCCACGACAAACTCGATGCTTGCCAAGTCCCATGCCTGCAGCTACTAAATGAACGTTCATTCATTCGTAGCGGGAGACCCATGTCGACTATCTTTAAGCCGTTTCAGGAAGAACACCACATCTTCCGCCAGCAGGTCCGTGGCTTCGCCGAGAACGAGTTGGCACCGAAAGTGGACCAGTGGGAGGAGGAGGAGCTCTTCCCGAACTCCGTGTTCGAGCGCGCTGGCGAGCTCGGCATCCTCGGCGCGCACTACCCGGAGGACGTAGGCGGTGGGGGTGGCGACTTCTGGATGAGCGTGGTGAAGTCTGAGGAGCTGGTGCGTTGCGGTGCGGCAGGCGTCACGATGGGATTGCTCGTCCAGGCGGACATGGCCACACCGGTCATCAACGACCTTGGCACCCGCGAGCAAAAGGAAGAGTTCCTGATGCCGGCCATCCGAGGCGAAAGGATCGCGGCGCTCGGCGTGACCGAATCAGGTGCCGGATCCGACGTTGCTGGCTTGCGAATGACCGCCCGACTGGTCGGTGATGAGTACGTGATCAACGGGTCGAAGACCTTCATCACGAACGGAACGCGCGCCGACTTCGTCACGCTCATGGTCAAGACCGACACCGAAGCGGGCCACAATGGGATTTCGATCATTCTGTGCCCCACGGACGTGAAGGGCTTCAGTGTGTCGAAGAAGCTGAAGAAGGTCGGTAACTGGTCGAGCGATACGGCGGAGCTGTTCTACGAGGACGTGCGCGTACCCAAGCGCTACCTGCTCGGACAGGAGGGCATGGGCTTCGTGTATCTGATGCAGAACTTCCAGTCAGAACGCCTCGTCGGTTGCGTGAGCGGCCTCGAGGGGTCGAAGCTCGCTCTCGACCGATCGGTGCAGTTCGGCCGAGAGCGCGTCGCGTTCGGGAAGCCGTTGATCAAGCGCGAATACTGGCAGCAGAAGTTCGTTGATCTCTACACGAAGTACGAAGCGGGAAAAGCGCTCTCCTACAAGGCCTGCGCCGCTTACAACGAAGACAAGTTCGTCAACAAGCAGCCCATTTCGATGGAGACGACGAGAATCGTCTCGATGGCCAAGGCCTATGTGGGCGACGTCACCGCGGAGATCATGGACCAGTGCCTGCAGTTCCACGGTGGCATGGGCTACCTCGAAGAACTCTGGGTCGCTCGAGCATGGCGCGACGCTCGCCTGTTCCGAATCGGCGGCGGCGCAACCGAGGTCATGCGATACACGGTCGCGAAGATCATGGGCTTCTAGTCGGAATTGACCACGATAGGAGATCGCCCCAAGTTCCAGGGGTGAATGTCTTGTCTTGGCTTTGGGTGCCGGCCTGCACCCTGTTCATCACTGCGTGCGGGAGCAATCCCGTGCCTGCCCTGGGACAGAGTGGCCCCATACCCGACATCGTCGTCCGTGCCGTCACTCCCGGCCAAGGTGGTACGGGCGGTAGTGGTCTCGATGGAGGGGTCGATGGAGGGGTCGGTGCGGGCGCGTGTGACAACCCGGCGGATCTCGACGCGGTCGCGGCTGCAAACCTGAACGCCGTGACGACCTTCTGTACCGGACTCGTCTGTTTGACCACCATCGGCAACTCTCCGTCATACGAGCAGTGCGTCAACGAGTGCGTCGAACGGAACGTCCAGGGATTGTCCTCGGAATGCGCCGACTGCTACGGCGGCGTCGCGCGATGCGGACTCAACGCTTTCTGTCTCAGCGTTTGCCAGTTCAACACCTGCGGCCTGCAATGCCTCAACTGCCTGAGCTTCGCCGGCTGCCTCACAGAGTTCGAAGAGTGCCGGGGCCTACCCGGAGACGGCTGCAATAGCGGCGGGCCACCGCTGATCCCGATCACCGACGCGCAGTAGGCGGCAGCGACAGTGTCCAGCGCCAGTGCCCAGCGGCAGCGCCCGCACTCACCCGTTCGCGTTCACGTTAGCGTTCACGTGCTCGTGCTCGTCCCCCGTGCTCGTCTGACACGTGGTCACAAGTTCTTGGGGAGGGAAAACCTCTCGGCCAGCAGGCGAAGCCCGGGAGGAGAAAGAAGGACCTTCGGTCGGCGTGCGCCGGGGCGTTGCGAGCACGCGGTGTCGCCGAGATCACCAAAGAAGGGGCCCCCGAAGGCAGCCACTGGCTGATGAGCTAGCGGTTGACGATCGCCCGCTGCACGTCTTCCCACAAGTCGGTGCTCCCGACGACGTCGACGATCATGACGGCCTCCGCGGCCGAGACGTTGTCGCGAGTCGGATTACTGATATCGAGCCAACCCGCAATGCGGCGGGCGACGGTCAAGCGCGTGGCAAGCTCGGCCCGCGCCCTAGCCAAGCTCCCAAACGGGGTCCACCGAAGCGCCCAGACCTCGTCGGCGAGCCAATCGCCGAAGACTCGGTTCGGCTGCTCCGGCGTGACGATGCGTCGTTCGGCTCTATCGAATGAAGCAGCCCAGGGCCGTCCGTGCTCGGTGCGCTCCTCCCGCCAGTCGACCAGGTAGCCGAGGGCGTCGCCGAACCATCGCGCTGCGGCCGCGGCCCGCGACGGCCCGTCGAACGCACGGAGCTCGTTGGCGACGTCGTTCCAAGTGCGCCCGTCGAGCTCTGGAAAAGGGTCGGCGTCGAGCGCTCGACGGAGGCTCTTTCCATCGATGAGCGACTCGATCACCGGGCCTTCGCGCCTTTCGTATTCGACGAATGGGATGGACTCCGACTCGGACCACGCGACGGGTCCTTCCACGGCATGGTCTGGCTTGAGCTCTCCGTCGCCGTCGACGGTGCAGGATCTCGCGGCGTCGATAGTCAACGGTGCCCGCGTTCCAAGTGTTCGACATGGGCATCGATGCTGCGTCGTGATTCGCCCGCCCGCAGGTGTCGCGGTCAAGCCGTACGGGAACTGAATGCATGGGCTCGGCTTCATCACCGGGCCTAACTTGACGTGGAGCGCGCACCCCTCTTGACTCCAGAATACGCACGTTCCGGTGTCGCTCCGCATCATCAATACGGCCGCGTCTTCGTTCTCGTGACGATCGATTGCGTCTTTCGAGATGGTGGAGAGGAACTCGACGTCCTCTTCGTTCAGGGGGCCGACCGCATGGATATCGCTGCAGCAGAGCCCATCTCCTTCGCAAGTGAATCGTGCGCCGGTCCGGACGAGCAGTGGCTCGCGTCTCGACCGCAGCGTCACGGCCGTTCCAGACGGGGCTCGGTTGCGAGATACAAGACCTCCATCCCCGGCGCGACGAGCTCGTCCTTTGGGGGATTCACACGCTCTTCGCCGGTCGTCGGATCGCGCACCCCGATCACCAAACAACCGGTCGCCGCACGTATCTTTCGACTCAGCTCATCGAATGCAGCGGGAGCGGTCACATCCTCGGGAAGAGCGCCGACGTAGAGGTTCTGATGCCCAGCAAACACCACGCGGCTCGTCGCATCCGCAATGCCCGGATACGCAACGGCATGCGTAAGCAACGAGTACCCT
>CAXMND010000130.1:0-7163 GCA_964194675.1 uncultured Coxiellaceae bacterium
GAGACTGGGTGGGAGGCACAACGGGCACCCACTAAAAAGGGGCAAGAACGGGCACCGTGGAGAGGGAGGCAGTGTCTCGCCTGACCGTAGGATGGGATGGTGGGCTCATCCTAGGATCTGCGTCCCAAACTATCGGTGCCCGCCTTGCACCGGAGGCTTAACTAGCACCCTATCCGACGGTTGAGCACCCCTGGCGACAAAAACGGGTACCCAATACGCCATTTTTCGCGACGACTCACCCGTTCGGCTTGAAATTTCGCGGCAGCTGTGGATCCATCGTCCGACTTGCAAGACGTATCTGAGACGCCGACGGCGAAGCCCCCTGCCAGGGTATCTGGGGCCTGGACGCGAGGGGTCATGTATGCATTTGAGCGCCTTGGGCTCGATCCCAAAGCACTGTGCGCGTCGATCGATGTCGATCTTGAAGCGATCACCGACGCGGGCAGCCGTACGCCGCGCGATGTGGGGGGCCGACTCTGGCGAGCCGCGCTCGAGAAGAGTGGCGATCGCTTCTTGGGTTTGAGCGCGGCGGACGCCTGGGAAGCACGGCCCGACCATCTCGTGTTCCTGCTGCTCCTCAGCGCGAAAACCTTCGGGGAAGGGCTGACGACGGGCGTTCGGTTCCAGGAGCTCCTCTCCCACGGCAGGGTCATCGAAATCGATGAGCACCCCACGTATCACGCGATGCACATCAACAAGATCGAATATGAGCTTCCCATCACCCCCCACGAGATCGAGTTCATGGCCGGGATTTTCATGAAGTTGTTTGGCTATGCGACGGACGGCCGCTTTCGAGCCACAGAGGTGCACTTCCAGCATCCATATCGCGGCAACATCCAGAAGTACGCGCGGCTATTTCGCGGCCCGGTCTTTTTTGGTCGGCCCAGAAACACACTGCTGATCGATGACGCCAGCTGGAACCTCCCCCTGTCGCACGGCAACCCCTTGCTGCACGCGCAGCTGCGGGACATGGCTGCGAACGTTCACGCGGATCTGCAGGACCACACGTTTGTGGACAGCGTGCGAGGCCGAATCAGGGGTCTGCTCCCGACGGGCAACTTCGGGATCGAATCGGTTGCCAACGCGCTCTACACGACACCCCGGACGTTGCAGCGCCGCCTTCGGGAGGAGGAGACGACGTTCCGAGCTCTGGTCGACGCCGTCCGAAAGTCGATCGTCCTCGACTGCGTAGAACGCCGCCAGGCTCCAGACGAGATCATCCGCCACGCCGGCTACACCAACCCACGAAGCTTCCGCCGAGCGTTGAAGCGTTGGCATCTGTAGGCAGCATCGGTTCCGTTACCTCCGGGGTTATTGCTCCGCGTCTCCGAGGTGCCATGGTGGCTGTACCAACCTGGAGGTTTTGCCATGCCAACGATCGAGTTACCCCAAGGATCCCTGCACTACGAAGACGTCGGAAGCGGCCCGACCGTCGTGTTCATTCACGGATTGCTCGTCAGCGGAAAGCTCTGGCGCAAAGTGACACCGGAGCTGTCTCGCTCGGCAAGGTGCATCGTGCCCGATTTGCCGCTCGGGTCACACGAAACTCCGATGAACCCAGATGCGGACTTGAGCGTTGAGGGGGTGGCCAAGCTGGTCGCGGACTTTCTCGAGGCCCTCGATCTTAGCGACGTCACCATCGTGGGTAACGATTCGGGCGGGGCGATCTCGCAGATCGTCGCTGCACGTCACGGAGAGCGTGTCGGCCGCCTGGTGCTGACCACCTGCGATGCGTACGAGATCTTCCCCCCGCCGCTTTTCAGCTACCTGCGTCTCCTGCCCGTCGTGCCCGGCCTGATGACGCTGCTTGCCAAGGGAATGTTTCACGTGAAGGCCCTTCGCAATTTCCCGCTCGCCTACGGGTTGCTCGCCAAATCGGGAATACCCGACGACATCGTGAAGAGCTACGTCGAACCCTGCGCGACGAACCCTGGAATTCGACGCGATGTGAAGAAATTCGTCCGCACCACCTCCCCGGCGTTGACCTTGCAAGTTGCGAAAGAGCTCAGGTCGTTCGATCGCCCTGCGCTGCTCCTCTGGACGCCCGAGGATCGGTTCTTCCCCGTATCGCTTGCCGAGCGCCTCTGCGAGGACCTCCCGAATGCGCGCCTCGAGCGAATCGATGACTCCTATGTCTTCGTCGCCGAGGATCAACCCGAGCGAGTGGCTCGGGAGATCGCTCGTTTCGTGGCGACGGATGCGACGGACGGCGTCCAAACCACCGTCAACTAGACGGGACGGCCTAGGCGCTCGCGGGCTTGATCACGCCGATCATCCCGCCGAGCGGGTCGCGGAAGATACCAAAACGACCGACCCCCTCGGCATCTACGGGTTCAGCGACGACGGTGGCGCCGTTTTGCTTGGCACGGGCGAGCGCCGCATCGCAGTCGTCTACGGTGATGTACTGCAACCACATCGTCGGGATGTCCGAGCTTGGCGCCTGCAGCACGCCGCCTCGCGGGTCGTCGCCGTCCTTGAGTATATAGTAGGTGCCGTTGGGCATGGTCATCTCTTCGTGGGTGTACCCGAGCGCGCTCTCGTAAAAGGCGAGCGACGCTTTAGGGTCTTGCGTCCAAAGCTCATTCCAGTGGAGGGAGCCAGGCCCCTCGACGCGCTGTGGGTCCGCGGTTTCCGCCTTGAACAGGGAGAACATCCCGCCTTGCGGGTCGCTCGCCGGCTGCATGCGACCGACGCCCGGGACGTCGAAAGCATCCATGGGTGTCGTGCCACCGGCGGCCGTGATCTTCTTGGCGGTCTCATCGACGTCGGCCACCGAGACGTAACTCATCCATGCGGTCGGAACATCCGCCGGCGGGGATAGGATGCCTCCGATGCCGGCCTCGCCGACTTTGATCATGGTGTACAAGGACCCGTCCTGCATCGACATCGGCTCGATGCGCCAGGGTAGGGCTTCAGGGTAGAATGAGGTGGCTTTGGCGACCTCCTTGGTCTGCAACTCGAACCAAACGAATCTTCCGTGTTCGTAGCTCATGGGGGCTCCTTTCGTTGTGGGGCGGCTGCCCCGTCCCTACTCAGTCGAGCCGGGCTTCGAGAATTCGACACCCTCGAGCGATTTTTTTCCACCTAATGTCGATCTTGGCGGGCGTCCCTCGACTACTGGTAGAAAGGCAGGCAATTTCGACCCTGCCGGAGGAGATCCGATGCAATACCTGCTGTTGATCTACGAAGACGAAAAAGCACTCCACGATCGAGACGAAAAGACCCGCATCCAGGTCTTCGACGAGTATCAGGCATTTACGGCGTCAGTCCGCGAGGCGGACCAGTTCGTGGCGGCCGACGCGCTTCAACCCACCACCACGGCCACGTCCGTCCGCGTGCGGGACGGCAGGGCGATCACCACCGATGGTCCGTTTGCCGAGACCAAAGAGCAATTGGGCGGGTTCTATCTCGTCCAAGCCAAGGACTTGGACGAAGCGATCTCGATCGCGGCGCGTATTCCGTCCGCACGCTTCGGAACGATCGAGGTACGGCCGATTATGACGTTCGGGTGAAGTAGGCACTGGGACTCGCACGCGTGTCAGCCTCTGCCCACGACCGGTTGCAAGCCGTCCTTAGAACGGACCGCGCACGAATTTTGTCGTCGTTGATTCGAACGTGCGGAGGCGACTTCGACCTCGCAGAGGAAGCGCTTCACGACGCGGTGGTCGCCGCAACGACACAATGGCCTCAACGCGGCATCCCGGATACCCCCGATGCGTGGCTTCTTCAGACCGCCCGGCACAAAGCTATCGATGCGATCCGGCATGACCACCACAAACGAGAAAAGCTCGACGAGCTCGGATACGCCCCCGAGGTCCTACACGAGGAAGAGGAGTTGGCCCCGATCCCTTACGATATGCTGCGGTTGATCTTCACCTGTTGTCACCCGGCGCTGAGTGAAGAGGCACGGCTGGCGTTGACCCTGCGCACTGTCGTGGGATTGCCGACAAGCGACATCGCGCGCGCGTTTCTGGTGACGGAGCAAACGATGGCGCAGCGCCTCGTGCGAGCGAAAAAGAAAATTCGTGACGCGCGCATTCCGTATCGCGTCCCCGAGCGGGGCGACATGCCCGAGCGACTCGAAACAGTGCTACTCGTAATCTATCTCGTGTTCAATGAGGGGTACAGCGCGTCGAGTGGCGAGCAGGTGGTAAGACGCGAGCTCTGTGCGCATGCGATTCACATTGGGCGGATTCTTTCGGAGCTCATGGCAGACGAGACCGAGGTGCTCGGTTTGCTGGCGCTGATGCTGCTGCAGGATTCGCGGTGTGAGGCCCGCACGAACGAGGAGGGCGACCTCGTGCTTTTGCGCGATCAAAATCGGAGCCTTTGGGATCGTGTGCAGATCGAGGAGGGGCTTCGGCTGAGTTCGTGTGTGCAAGGCGGAGAATCGCACGGGGCGTATGCGATTCAAGCGTCGATCGCTGCAGAGCACGCCCGAGCGAACCACGCTGACGACACCGACTGGCGGGAGATCGTTCGGCTCTATCGAGAGCTCTTGCGAGTGCGCCCGACACCTGTAGTGGCGCTCAACCACGCCGTGGCCACCGCGATGGCGTATGGCGCCGAAGAGGGGCTCCGCCTGGTGGACGCCCTCCGCGAAGATCTCGATGAATACGGACCTTTCCACGCATCCCGCGCCGACTTTTGCCGAACGATGGAACGCTGGGACGAAGCCGCCGACGCATACGAGCGATCGATCGCCCTGTCGACCAATGAGCCCGAACGCCGCTTTCTCGAAGGCCGACTCCGCGAGGCGCGCGAAGCCTCCAGCAACTAGGCTTCGACGGGCGACTAGGGCCCAGCCACTTCGTCGCCCTTCCAACCATCAGCGGCGCGTATCGTCCGACTCGCCCGGAACTCCTTGTCTTCGGCTTTCCACCCCTCTTTGGCCTGCGCGGCCTTGGTCGCGAGCTTGGCCTGTCGTTTGGCCACCCACGCGGTGCACTCTTCGAGGTTCGGCTTGAACGGACCGGTCTCGCGGATCGACGCGGGGAACATCTCGAGCGGCTCCGTGCTTCGTCGCAAGATGGTGAGCTTTACCGGACTCTTCGTGTTCACTCGAGGCCGCATCTTCACGACGTACGTCTTGCCCGCCGCAGCTTTCACTTTCAGCAACTGCACCTGAGGTTGTGCCACACCCGTAACCACCATCAGCATCTGAGTGCCGGGTCTCACCCGCGCGATGACCTTCCAATCGTCGGCCACCGAGGCGATGCACCGCCCCCGCTCGTTCACGATCGAGTAGATCGCGTCCTCGGCCAGACGCTTTCGCTCTCGCACGAACACCAGGAGCGCTTTGCCTTCGGGCGCCACGTACGGAGATTCGGTTGGAGTCTTCGGAATGTCCGCCCGGGAGGCGGATCCCTCGACAGTCAGAATGGCGAACGACACAAAGAACAGGCGCGCGATCTGCATGCCGGTGCGAAATAGCAGCTAGCAGGGGCCTCGGAAAGCCTGTGTTTTGAGGGATTTCCCAAAAACGAGGTGAACAATTACGTATGGAGCCGGGTCGGCCCGCCAGGTAGTGTGCCCCCAGGCCTGACCGGACGGACGAGTGGGGATGATCCACGGAGCAATGCTCCGTGGGTCATTGTTTAAAGGACAGCGCGTCACCATGAGAACGCGTCATTCGTCATGTGGGAGACGCACTTCGAATCGAAGAACGATGCGGTGACTCAAGAGTTCTGCGACCCGTTCTACATCAAGTTCCTCGCGGATCTGAAGGAGCGCTTCGCGTAAGTTGGCACAACCGTTGGAGATCTAGCGCTCGGTACCGACTCGATTTCGATCGAGACAGGGGAGTGCCCCTCGACGTACACTGGTCAAGCGGTCAGAGATGACCCCTGGGGGGGGTTAGGTAGGTACTTCATGAAAATCAACGTATCCACGCTGACGCTCCTTGCGGCCGCCGTGCTGCTCCTCCAAAGCTGCGGCAATGACACCGCCGGAGGGGATACAGAGCTCGCGTCCGTCCTCGACTCTGCTGCCGATCGAGCTGGCGTGCCCGCCGGTGCATGTCGCGACGAGTGCGTTGCCAGGGCGCTCGCCGTCTTCGATGACTGCCTGACCCAAAGCGACGATCGCGAAATGTGTTTTGGTCGAGCTATTCAAGGTTTCTTCGAGTGCGCTACCAAGTGTCCGCCGCCGACCTGTGAGGAACGTTGCGAGGCGCAAGCCAGGCAGCACTTCATGCGCTGCATCGACGAGGTAGGTGACGAGGACGCCTGTGCCGCTGAAGCCCATGAGATCTTCCGGCTTTGTGTGCATGAGAACTGCAAGGACCCGAAACCACCCACCTGCGAAGATCGATGTGAGGCCCACGCCCACGAGGCGTTTGCGGAATGCATCCACAAAGGAGGCGACGAGGAGGGGTGCGCCGAGGCGGCCGAGAAAGCACTGAAACGCTGCGTTGAAGAACACTGCAGGGACCCGAAACCACCGCCCTGCAAAGACCGGTGTGAGGCCCTCGCAAGGCATGTGTTTGAAGCCTGCAAGCAAGAAATCGACGCCGAAAAGCTATGCGGGATCATCGCCCACTTGTTCCTCGAGCACTGCACCGACAAGTGCGAGGGTCACGGCGACGACGATAATGATGACGACGACTGCGACCGGGACGACGATCGAGACGACGACCACGACGACCACGACGACGACCACGACCACGACGACGATTGGCAGCGCAAGCACGGGGGTGACTGCGACTAGGGCACCCACCGAACGCCCACGCCACCCTGCGTGACGGTGTTGCCCCGCTCGATTCCCACTTCGTTGCCGAAGAAGCCGAGCGCGTAGAACTGCCACATCCCAAGGCGTGAGCGGGTCCAGACGCCGAAATTCAAGGAGGTGCGCAGCTCGCGAATCATATCGCCGTTGGGCACGACCCCCGCGCCGTGCACGGAGCCGAATATGTACCATTTGCCCTTCACGGGCCTCGCACCGCCGGCGTCGAGCATCAGATCAACGATGCCTCCAAAGCTTGTCGAGCCCGCGAAGTCGCGACACGCCGCTTCGATGTTCGTACACGAAATCACGTAGGTGACCCCTTGCATGTCGAGTCGAATCATCAGGCGCGGCTTCGGGATCTGCACGGCACCGAGCAGCGCGACATCGTTGAGCTGAAGCGACACGTCCGGCGCGTCCGCGCGTGCCGTGGCATGGTC